>SKLD01000340.1 GCA_007123395.1 Opitutales bacterium | reverse complement strand
TGCAGGACACGCCGTGGCTGGTGGGCCTGATCGCGGCCTATATCGACCTGAACGCAGTGCGGGCGGGTCTGGCGGATCTGCCGGAGAACTACCGCTGGTGCGGCTACACGGAGGCGCTCGCGGGGAAGGAGTCGCTCTGCCGCGCGCTGGCCGCCTGTTTTCCGGCGGCGAAGACTACGGCGGAAGCGCTTGCGTGCTACCGTCTGCTGATGCTCGGGAAGGGAGCGGGAGCGAAAGGCGACGGGACGGGCGCGCGGATTGATCCGGAGGCGCTGCTGGAGGCGGTGAAGAACGGCGGGGAGCTGCAGCCGCACGACCTGCTGCGGCTGCGCGCGCGGTTTCTCACGGAGGGCCGCGCGCTGGGAACGCGCGAGTGGCTGGAAAACGGAGACGGCGCGGGGATCCTCGCTAAGCTGAAGCGTCCGCCGCCATGCCGGCCCGTCGAACTGATTGACAAGGTCGATCTTGCAATAGCCCGCTCTCGGGCGAGATACCGGGCGGTCGAGGATCCGCGGGAGTGATCTGTAGCCGGCTTTGAGGTTCGGCGACCGACGTCATTCCAACAAAGTAAAGTTGGGTTTTCGATCTTACTTTCCTTAAGAGCACCTGCGGAGGAAAAACAGGCGCGCAAGCTGCTTTCGAATGGATGCCCGTGAATCTTTGAAGCCCTTTGCGGGTTTGCAGTCGCCATGCCTGATGGATCGATCTACCGGCGGCACCACACGAAGACGAACCGGCAGGTAGGCTTGCGTTCCGCCGGCAGCCGCCCATCTTCTAAGCGCATGTCCAAAGTCACCTTTCAGAAAAGCGGAAAGACCTTCGAATGGACGGGGGCACACGAAAGCATCCTCGAACTCGCCGAGGCCAACGGTATCGACCTCGATTTCGGGTGCAGGATGGGCAACTGTACAGCCTGCCAGCAGCCTGTGCTCTCAGGCGAAGTCGATTACCCGATGGGGCACACGGGCGTGCCCGAAGAGGGTAATCAGTTGCTCTGTTGCAGCGTGCCGAAGGGCGATGTAGTCATCGACGCTTGAGCGCGCGGGGCGGCCCGCCGATGAACCGAATTCTCTTCGACACGCGGTCAACGGATTACCGGTTGTCTCCCGGCGACCCGCGGCTTGAGCACGCGCGCGGTGTGCTGCGCGTAGGAGCGGGCGACGTGCTCGACATCGGCGTCGTTAACGGACCGGCGGGCCGCGGCACCGTGACGCGGGTTTCCCCGCACGGCGTGGACCTCGCAGCGGAATGGGGCGATACGCTCCCGCCCCCGCCCGATGTATGCTTGCTTGTCGGTATGCCGCGCCCCCAGACCGCGCGGAAAATCCTCTTCGAAGCGACAACGCTCGGTGTGCGTGCGCTCCACTTCTTCACCTCCCGCAAATCCGACCCCGCTTACACCCGCAGCTCGCTATGGTCCTCCGGCGAATGGCGCGCCCACCTCATACGCGGAGCGGAACAGGCCTTTGATACCCGAATCCCTGAGGTGACATACGGGCGCACGCTTGCGGAGACTGTTGCGCCGCTGCCGGGGGCGGTACCCCGCCTCGCTCTTGACGTCTACGAAGGCAACGCCCCGCTCCGTGACGCGTGCCCCGCGCCTCCGCTCATTCTCGCCGTCGGTCCCGAGCGCGGCTGGGCCGCCGCCGACCGCAGCGCCCTCCGCGCGGTCGGCTTCCGGCTCGTTCATCTCGGCCCCCGCGTATTGCGTGTCGAGACCGCCGCCCTTGCCGCTCTCGCCCTTGTCAACCTCGGTTAGATCGCTTCCGACCGCGATTGTCCCGGAGCCGCCGGAAAGAGCGGCAGATATTCCCAAGAGGCCACTGCGGCTTGCACGCCTTGGAGGGATTGACATCGTGGAATGATGCGGAATGCGTTGCAATGGAAACGGCTGCTCGCCGCAGTGCTCGGCGGATTGCTCTGCCTCGCTCTGCTTGCCCTGCTGGCCGGGTATGCGGCGGTGCGGCTGAGCTTACCCAAGCTCGATGGAGAAAAAGTCCTCGCCGGGTTGTCCGCGCCGGTGACGGTGGAACGCGACGCACTCGGCGTCGTCACCCTGCGGGCAGACAACCGCCTAGACCTCGCGCGCGGGACGGGATTTGTGCACGGACAAGACCGCTTCTTTGCCATGGACCTGCAACGCCGCGCAGGCACCGGAGAGATCGCCGCGCTTCTCGGCGGGTTCGCCTTGGACTTTGACAAGCAACTGCGTCTGCACGGGGGCCCTGCCCTCGTACGCGCCGCTTTTGAGCGGCTACCTCCGGAGAAGGTGCGACTCCTCGAGGCCTATGCCGAGGGCGTCAATGCCGGCCTCGCGTCCCTTGGAGCGCGTCCGCCGGAATACCTCGCCCTTCGCTTACGACCTGAACCGTGGCGGGCAAAGGACACCCTCGCCGTGGGTCTGGGCATGTATTACGTTCTGCAGGACGCCTTCGCCTTCCAGCAGCAGCAGCGCGAAGCTCTACGGGCACACTTTCCGCATGAGGTGGTGGACTTCCTGCTTGACGCCCCGGGCTTCCGTGAAGCGCCGGTGGAGGCCGGAGCGGAAGTCTCTCTTCCCTTTCCCGCCGCGGAGTGGGCCGCCGCCCTTGAGGCATACCAGCACAGAAGCGGTGCCAGCGCGCCGCCGACCACGGCGTGCAAGGGCTTCTCCTTCAATGCCGAAGGGGACTTTTCCCCCGGCAGCAACGCATGGGCGGTCGGGCCCGGGCGCACGCTCTCCGGTCGTGCCCTCCTTGCGGGCGATCCGCACCTCCGCATCGGTCTGCCCGTCATCTGGTATCGCGTTTCCATGCACTACCGCGACGAGACGGGAGAAGCCTCTCAACTCCACGGCGTGACCATTCCCGGCGCACCCTTTCTCGTGGCGGGCTCCAACACACGCGTCGCGTGGAGCCCGACCAACAGCTACGCCCGCCTCACCGACCTCGTCCGCCTTGAACTTCACCCCGACGACCCCTCGCGCTACCACGACGGCACCGACTATCGGCCCTTCGGCATCCGCGAGGAGACCATGCGCGTCCGCGGCCGCACGGAAGCGCTTGTTCACCGCGTCAAGACCACCGCATGGGGGCCGGTGTGGACGGAGCCAGCCGGGCGAAAGGTGGCCGCCGGTGAGCCGCCCCCGCCCGCATATGCTTTGCGCTGGATGGGATCCGAGCCCTACGCTCTAGCCGCCGGTCTGCGGCGGATGGAACGGGCCGCGTCCATCGACGAGGTTTTCGAAGCCGCTCCCTTCGCCGGAATACCCACCCAGAACATCATCGCCATCGATGACGCCGACAACATCGGCTGGACAATTCTCGGCGCGCTGCCCCGGCGTGACGCCGTTCGCGTCAACCGCTTTGCCCTCTCCCCCGCCGAGGCTGCCGCCGTGTGGGATGAAGCCCTGCCGCCCGGAAACTATCCGCGCGTCCAGAATCCGGCTTCCGAAGCCCTCTGGTCTGCCAACCATGAGAAACTGCGCGGCGGCGCGGCGGCACGCCTCCTCGGCGACGGCGGCTACGCCCGCGACGGCCGTGCCGACCGCATCCGTGAGCGCCTCCTCGAATCCCGCGAGCACGACGAGCAAACCATGCTTTCGCTGCAACTCGATGCCAGTGCCGCGTTCTTCGCCGACTACCGCGAGTTCCTCCTCGCCCGCATCGACGATCACACCCCTATCGACACAGAGACCGAAAGCCTCCTCGCCAAAACGCGGGACGCCCTCGCCGAGTGGGACGGCACCGCCGCCGCTGACTCCATCGGGTTCCGCCTCCTGTATTCGTGGTACAATCGCTTCCGCAGGACGACGGGGCCGCACCTCTTCGCCCCCGTCGCCGCCGCCGCGCCCGCCGCCGCGACCCACATCCGCCTACCGGGCACACACGCCGCCTTCCGCGAGATCATCCTCAACCGCCCGGAAGCTCTCCTGCCAGCGGGCGAAGACAGCTGGGATGCCCTGCACCTGCGCATCCTCCGCGATACCGCCGCAAGACTCACCGACCACCGGGGCGACTGGAGCAACGCCGCATGGGGCGATTACAACCGCGTCCGCGCCGTGCATCCGTTCAGCATGATCATTCCGTTTCTCTCCCGCTGGATCGACATGCCCGACGACCCCATGTCCGGCAGCGTCTATTCACCGCGCGTGCATCGGCAGAGCTTCGGCCAGAGCTACCGCATGGCCGTGAGCCCGGGCCGGGAGGACGAAGCGCTCTTCACCATGCCGGGCGGCAACTCCGGTCACCCCCTCTCGCCCTTCTACGATGCCGGACACGCCGAGTGGTTCCGAGGCGAACCCCTACCCCTCCTGCCCGGTGAGACCCGGCACAAACTGCGGCTCCTGCCGATGCAAGAACAGCAAGGCCAATAAGCGCACCTTCAGCTACCTCTCGAAACTCATATCCTCGCTAATCAAGGGCAACCCGGCATGCATCCGCAATTCTGCAAAAAAGAATCCTTGCGCCCGTCCGGCCATTTCCAAAACTAAGGCACCACTAGGAAATGAGCGAGATTCCCGACAACCTGAAATACACCAAGGAACACGAATGGCTGCGCCTCGAAGAGGACGGCACCGTCGTGGTCGGGATCACCGATTACGCGCAGGAAAGCCTCGGGGACGTCACCTTCGTCGAACTGCCGGAGCCCGGAGCGACGTTTTCGGTCGGCGAAACCTTCGGCGTTGTCGAGTCGGTTAAAGCGGCGAGCGATCTCTTCATGCCCGTCAGTGGCGAAGTCATTGCAATCAACGAAGACCTCGCCGACGCCCCGGAAAAAGTGAACTCATCTCCCTTCGGCGAGGCATGGATGATCAAGGTGCGTCCTGATAACGTGGATGACCTCGGCAGCCTCCTCGACGCTGAGGCCTACCGGAAGGTCGTCGTATAGACAGCGGCGCCCGTGCAGCCGCCGGAGCGCCGCAAACCCCCCGGTATCCGAGAATCCCGGAGGTTTGTTTGCGTACTTGCTTCGCACGGCCCCTTCCGCACCCTCCCCGACACGCAAAGACTCTTTCATGAAATGAAACCAAAAATCAACAACACCAAAAATACAGGATAAAAACCATGAAAACGGAAACCCTCCCGCCGGAGACCAAAGCGCAGAACACCTCGTCCCAGCCCGCCGCAGGGACGGTCGTAAAGGGTGCCGACCTCCTCGTCGCGTGCCTCGAGCGGGAGGGTGTGGATGTAATCTTCGCCTATCCCGGCGGCGCTTCCATGGAGATTCACCAGAGTCTCGTGCGCTCCGAGCGCATCCGCACGATCCTTCCCCGCCACGAGCAGGGCTGCGGATTCATGGCGCACGGCTACGCCCGCTCCACCGGCAAAGCGGGGGTGTGCATGGCGACGAGCGGTCCCGGTGCCACCAACCTCGTCACCTGTATCGCCGACGCACAGATGGACTCCACCCCGCTCATCGCCATCACCGGCCAGGTAAAGCAGGAGTTTATCGGCAAGAGCGCCTTTCAGGAGACCGATGTCTACGGCATCACGCTGCCTATCGTGAAGCACAGCTACCTCGTGCTCGATATCCGGGATATCCCACGCGTCGTCAAAGAAGCCTTCTACGTCGCTGAGTCGGGGCGTCCCGGCCCCGTTGTCATCGACCTTCCCAAAGACGTGCAGCAGGCGACAATCGGCGGCAAAGAGTTGGAGGACGCGCTCAACGCCGCAATGCAACTGCCCGGCTACAATCCGCTGCCCAAAGCATCGGACGAAGAATTGATCGCCGTCATCGAGGCCTGCGCGCGTGCCGAGCGCCCCGTCATCTATACAGGCGGCGGCATAGTCAGCGGTAACGCGCAAAAGGAACTCACGGAATTCGCGGAACTCACCGGCTTTCCCGTCACCACCACCCTCATGGGCCTCGGCGGCTTCGAGGAAGACCACCCGCAGAGCCTGCGCTGGTTCGGCATGCACGGCGGGGTGGCCGGCAACTGGGCCGTGTGCGAAAGCTCGCTTCTCATCACCCTCGGAGCGCGTTTCGACGACCGCATCACCGGGGCCATTGCCAAGTTCGCACCCGAGGCCACCGTCGTTCATATCGACATCGACAAATCCGAGCACCACAAGAACAAGGTGGTCGACTACCCCCTGCACAGCGATGTCAAATATGCCCTCAAACGCATGTGCGAACTCATGCGCGAACGTGGCTTCCAGAAACCCGATATCTCGCCTTGGATGCAAAAAGTGAAGGGCTGGCTGGAACAGCATCCTTTCGAGTATGAAGAAAGCCCCTACATTATGCCGCAGGAGGCGGTGCAGGCCGTCTATGAGGTGACAAAAGGCGAAGCCCTTGTCACAACCGGCGTGGGCCAGCACCAAATGTGGGCCGCCCAGTTCTACAAATTCCACAAGCCGCGTGCCTTCCTCAGCTCACTCGGTCTGGGCACAATGGGCTTCGGCCTGCCCGCTGCCCTCGGTGCAAAGGTGGCCCATCCGGACCGCACGGTCGTCGATGTCGACGGCGACGGCTCGTTCTTAATGAATGTGCAGGAACTGGCTACCGCTCTCATGGAGAAGATCCCTGTCAAGGTGCTCCTCCTCAACAACCAGCACCTCGGCATGGTCGTGCAGTGGGAGGACATCCTATACGAAGGTGTGCGCGCGCAGACGGTCCTCGGCCATCCCGACAACATCGGCGGCCCCGACAACCTCGAGGCGCTCTACCCCGACTGGATCAAGATCTGCGAGGGCTTCGGTGTGCGCGCCCGGCGTGTCTGGAAAAAGGACGAACTCCGCGAGGCCGTCGAAGAGATGGTCAACCACGACGGGCCCTTCGTCCTTGACGTTATCGTACCCTATACCGAGCACGTTATGCCCTTCATTCCAGCGGGCGCGTCCGCCAAAGACATACTCATCAAGACGCCCGGCAAGTAAGGACGGGCATCAAAACTGCGGCTCTTTCCGGAACGGCCGCCTCCGCCCGCGCGACGGAGGCGGCCGTCGTTTTCCCGCCATGCCTGATCATAGCGAAATAGCTGGCCGTGGGTACCGAAGCGGCGCGTCGGCGTAGGACTGTCAAAGTCCATAGCGTCGACGTATGCGGTTACCTCCAAGCAACCGCAACATCGCGATGAATAGGCCGCGCATTCGCAGGAGGCAGTAAATTCACGGAGCCGGATTCGATGGGTGCCGGTCGCTTCGCGGAGATGGAATTTCCCGCGCGCGGATTCCGGGGAGCGTGACCTGTGGATCTGCCGCGAGCCATAAACCGCTTGGGCCTTGCCCAGCCCGCCCTTACGTGCATACATTGATTGTGATGACAATTCCTTTGGAAGACTACTACGAAGATATCCTCGGCAAAGCGCAGCGCGGTCTTGGCCTCACCGACAAGCAAGTATGCAACCGTGCGGAAATCGAGGGCGACGCATGGAAACGTGCGCTCAAGGGCGAGTTTGAAGAATCCGTTGCTCGGGCTGTCGCGCCCGTTCTTGGCCTCGGAGCGGACGCACTTGTTACCTGCGGCAAACGTGAATGGGTGCCCGCGCCCGTCACCCTCGCCGGCTTGCGGCAGTGCAACACGCCTTTCGATGACATGACCGTCAACGCCTACGTCGCGTGGAATCCGCGGACCCGCGACGCAGCGATCTTCGATTCCGGCGCCGATGCCCGTCCGCTTATTGATACTGTGCGCAGCGGGAAGCTCAACGTGCGGCACATCCTGCTCACCCACTCGCATCCGGACCACGTCGCCGATCTGCAGCGTCTGCGCGAGGCCTTCCCAAAGGCTCCCATCGCGATCCACGGCAACGAAACAGTTACCGGCGCCGACCCGTTCGACGAGGGGGACGTCTTCGAAGCCGACGGACTCAGGATCACGGCGCACCTTACTCCGGGGCATTCTCCCGGCGGCACGACCTTTGTCATTGACGGGCTTGAACGTCCTGTCGCCGTCGTGGGTGACGCGCTCTTCGCCGGTTCGATGGGCGGTGCGCCCTCCGCATGGAAATCCGCCCTCACCGCGACGCGGGAAAAAATCCTCGGTCTTCCGGGCGAAACTGTCCTTTGCCCGGGGCACGGGCCGCTCACGACCGTCGCCGAAGAGCTGGAGCACAATCCTTTCTTCGCGGAGTGACGCATCTTTCCTTAATCAATTATCCACTACACTTGTCTCATTATGCCTAAAAAGAAAATCGCCTTTGTGGGCGTAGGGCGTATGGGGGCCAATATGGCCCGCCGCCTCCACGACCTTGGCTACCCTGTCGTCTCCGTGCACGACCGTCACCGGCCCGCCGCCGAAGCCCTCGCCGCCGAACTCGGTGCCTCCGCGCCAACCCGTCTCGCCGAAGTTACGGAAGGCGCCGACATCATCTTCACCGTCGTGCCGGACGACCGCGCCATGCGCTCGCTCTTCAAGACCGGCAAAGACACTCTCCTCGCGGGCAAGACGGCGCGCAAAATTTTCATCAACTGCGCCACCGTCTCACCCAAAATTCACCTCGAAGTGGAGTCGCTATGCCGGGATGCCCGCGCCTTCAGCCTCGAGGCGGCCATGGCTTCGAGCATCCCCCAGGCGCGGGAAGGAAAACTCTACCTCATGGTTGGCGGCGAGAAGAAGGTCTACCGCCGAGCCGAACCGGTCCTGCGCGACCTCAGCGCGTCGATGCGCTACATCGGCCCGGCGGGCACCGCCGCGACGGTCAAGGCGCTCGTCAACATGGTCATGAATATCAACACCGCCGCGCTCGCGGAAGGCCTTGCCCTCGGCGACGCCCTCGGCATCGACCTCAAACTCCTGCGCGAAGTCTTCGCCCAAACCGGCGCGAACAGTCGCGTGCTGGAAACCGACGGCGAAGATATGCAGAACCGCGACCACGACTGCTACTTCTCCGCCGCCCACGCCGCCAAAGACAGCGGCATCGCACATGCTCTCGCACGCTCGCAGCGGCTCGACCTTCCGCTCAACGCCGCGGCGAAGGCCCAATATGAAAAGATGATCACTCTCGGCCTCGGCGAACTCGACAAGTCCGGGGTCGCCGAGCTGACCTTCAAGGGGCGGGGCGCGGCAGCGTCATAGAAATCCGCCTTCGCAGTTCCACTCCCCCTCATCCGGTGAGCAAAATCCCCGTCCGTCCGCGCCGTATCGTTGTCATGGGCGTTTCCGGCTGCGGCAAATCGACAATCGGAGCCGCCCTCGCCAATGCCCTCGGCGGTACCTTTGCCGACGGTGACGACTTCCATCCTTCGGAGAGCATCCGCAAGATGCGCTCCGGTACGCCACTCGACGACGCCGACCGCGCACCGTGGCTCGACCGCCTCAACACCTGGCTGCGCGACACCGCGCCGCCGGGAACGGCCCCGGCTGTTCTCGCGTGCAGCGCGCTCAAAGCCGCCTACCGCGAACGCCTCACGCACGGACTCGACGCATGCGCCTTTCTTTTCTTGCGCGTCGACCCGGCGACTCTCTCCACCCGCATGGAAACGCGCCCCGGCCACTTTATGCCGCCCGCACTCCTGCGCACACAGCTCGACACCCTTGAGCCGCCCGGACCCGAAGCGCTCACTCTCGACGCCACGCAACCGGTCGACACCGTCGTCGCCGAAGCGCTGCGCCGCTTCGGATTCAAAGAGGCCCCCGGCACCTCGTAAACTGTCGGTATTCGCGCCGGATGTCAGCTCACGATTCCACCGGTGGAAAGGAAGATTCCCTTCAGGTTCATCTCCAAGGCCTTCGGGTTCGGTGAAAAGGCGAGCCCCGTCTGCTTGGTTATCTTGCCCTCGCGGATGAGGCGGTAGAGGTCGGCGTTGAAGGACTTTGACCCCATGTCCGTGCCGGCCTCGATGACCGACGGAATTTTCTCGTACGATCCTTCCGTGATCGCGCTGCGCGCAAGACCCTCCACCACGAAAATCTCCACCACCGGCACACGGCCGAGACCTTCAAGCGCGGGAACGAGCTTTTGCGTGATCGTCGCGCGAAGGGCACTGGCCACTTGGCGGCGTAATCCCGCGTGCTCGTCGGGCGGGTAAAACTCGAAAATCCGCTGCACCGCCTGCTGCGCGTTCGAGGAGTGCAGCGTACTGAACACGTAGTGCCCCGTCTCCGCCGCGGAGAGCGCCGTGTTAAAGGTCTCCTTGTCCCGCATCTCGCCAATGAGAATAACATCCGGATCCTGCCGCAGGACTGATCTCATCCCCGCCGCGAAACTGGGCGTGTCGATGCCGATCTCGCGCTGGTTGAAAACGCACTTCACGTCGGAGAAAGTGAACTCAATGGGATCCTCCAAAGTGACGACATGGCGGTCGTAGTTGTGGTTGATGAAGTTGAGAACCGCCGCAAGAGTCGAACTCTTCCCAGATCCCGTTGCGCCGCAAATGAGGAGAATGCCGTCCTTGTGACCCGCCAAATCGCGGAACACCTCCGGATCATGGTGAAGGTCCTCGAACGACGGGGGCTTGTCCTTCACGTACCGGAACACGATGCTCGGGGTGCCGCGCTGGTAGAACGCGTTCACACGGAAGCGTCCCACCTCGTCCAGCTTATAACTGAAATCGATCTGGTTCTCCTCCTCCCAACGGTCGAAAAACTGACCCGGGCAGATGCTCTCGATGAATCGCAGAATCTGCGGTACCGCCAACGGGTCCATATCGACGGGTTCAAGCTGCCCGTGCAACCGGAGATAAGCCGGCTTGTTCGACTTAACGTGGATGTCGCTCGCCCCGTTTTCAACGGCGAGCATCAGAAGGTTGTTAAATACTTGGGTGTCTTCGGACATACTCATGGCTCAATCCGGGTTAAGGTGTATTTCGCCGTTGAAATGCTGCCCCGCGAAACTACCGTGGCAAATCCATTCAGGCACAAAACCCGCCAAATATCGCCATGAGCATTGAATTTCACGGAGTCTTTACCGCGCTTGTCACCCCCTTCCGCGACGGGAAGGTGGATTTCGACGTCCTGACCTCACTGGTCGAACGCCAAATCGCAGCCGGCGTATCCGGCCTCGTGCCCGTGGGCACAACCGGAGAGTCCCCCACTCTCGACTCTTCCGAGCACATCGCCGTCATCGAGGCGGTCGTCTCCGCAGCAAGCGGCCGCGTGCCTGTCATCGCCGGTACCGGAGCCAACGCCACACGCGAAGCCCTCGAACTCACCCGCGAGGCCGGACGCGTCGGTGCCGACGCCTTTCTGCAAGTCGCCCCCTACTACAACAAGCCCAGCCAAGAAGGTCTCTTCGCCCACTTCTCTGAAGTCGCCCGCGCTACCGAAAAGCCCATCGTCCTCTACTCCATCCCAAGCCGCTGCGGCATCGAAATTGGCATCGACACCGTGCGCCGCCTCGCCGAAGCCTTCCCCCACGTCCGCACGATCAAGGAAGCGGGCGGCACCGTCAGCCGCGTCAGCGACCTTCGCGCCGCCTGCGGCGAAAGCCTCACCATCCTCTGCGGTGACGACGGCCTCACTTTGCCCTTCGTCGCCTGCGGGGCCGCCGGTGTCGTCTCCGTTGCCAGCAACGTCGCCCCCGGCGTCATCGTTCGCCTCACCCACGCCGCTCTCGAGGGTGACTTCAAGGGCGCGGAAGCCCTCCAACGGAAATACTACGACCTTCTCACCGAGGCCGTCTTCCTCGACGGGAACCCTGTCACCATCAAAGAAGTTATGCATCTCGCGGGCGTTCTCGACAGCCCCGAGGTCCGCCTCCCTCTCGTGCGCACATCCGCCAAAAACCGCGACCGCCTCCGCGCCGCCATCGAAGGCCTCGACCTCGCATAAAGACCCGGCAAAAGCGGGCATAATCACCGGAGGTGCCGCCCGCACCCGCTCCGCACAACCTGCCTCGCCCCGCGGCAGAACCAGCCGCCTGCAGAAGTCGGCGGAATAAATGGCAACCCATCGGCGCACCCAATAAGCCCGTTGTGTCGCTCATGGTCTCTTCAACAACCCGCTCCAGGCGCAAGTATACATGCCGGACATCTATAGTTGATAATGATAATCGCCGGACATACGAACTCAATGGTTTCATAGCCCATTCATTATCCACCTAAAATTGCACAAAATGAATGCCTGTCATTGATATAGCGATCAGACTCAGCGGGTTGCGGGGAGGCGGATGCGGCGGTGGAAGGTTGTGGCGAAGCGGTCGTGTATATCGGCTTCGGTCTCCACGGGGAATTCGGAGGAACCGTCGCGGAGGGCGGCGAGGCGGTCGAGTCCGGTGTTCGAGAGGATGCGCAGGCGGAGGTCGAGGAACACCGGAAGGATATTTCCGGAGTCAGGGGTTTCGAGGGGGAAGTGCAATGCCCCTGTTCCGGCGGTCGGATCGGCGCGACGCGTGGTGCCGCCCTCGCGGATCCAAGCGATGACTTCGAAGTTGACGACTCCGACGGCGAGGAGGGTATCCGGTCCAGGCGGAGGAAAGGCACCGGTGCCAAGCGCGTCAAAGATGTCGCTGTCCTCGGCGGCCTGAAGCGCCGTCCATGCGGCTTCGGGCGGGAGAGCGGCGGCAAAAAGTGCGGGGACTTCGCGGCCGGCGCCGGGCGTCCACCTGTCAATCCAATAGGCGACGACGGAGAGGTCGCCGGCAGGGTCGCGGCGGAGGAGCCGCAGCGGTTCGCCGGAAGCGGGATCGGCGGGAATGTGCAGCACAGTGCCGCCGGCGCCGACCGCGATACTTTGCAGGTCGGCGGCGAGCGCATCGAGGGCGGCATCAGCCTGAAGCGCGGCGGTGACTCGGTCGGTCTCCCGCGTCCACGGGTTGAGGACGGCGCTGACGATTTGAAAAACGAGGATGAGAAGACCCGCCATGAGTGCCGCTGCGACGACGAGTTCGAGGAGGGTGAAGCCGGCGCGCCGCCGCTGTGGTCCGATGATGTGCCGGAAGCGGCTCATGGCTGAATGAGCACGGGGAAGGTAAAATCGGGCGTGAGGGCGCGGAACCGGGCGATATAGGCGTTGGCGTCGGCCTCCGGTTCGGGCGGCGGGAGGCGGCGCGCCTCGAAGAGAACGACGCGGTAGGACGCATCGGGCGGGGAGGCAGCGGGTGCGTGCCGCCCGCGCAGTTCGGTGACGGAGCCGCCGATTCCGGTGTCCGACGCGAAGCGAGACCGCAGGCGCTCCTCATCGAATACGTACCCCGACAGATCGTCGCCGCTCTCCGGCAGGCTTTCGGCTCCGGGCGCTACGATGTAGCGGACGACCGCACCGCCGCCCACAATCACGCTCTCCCACTCCGCACCTTCCTCGCGCGCGAGGAGCGTGGCCAAAGCGAGGACGGACTCCGTCCCGGCATCGTCGCGGGCCTCGCGTAGATCGCTTAGGAGTGGTCCGATGAGGGCGATGAGAGCGAGAACCGCGACGGAGAAGACGCCGACGGCGAGGAGAACTTCGACGAGGGAGAAGGCGCGGTTGCCAGACAAACCACCGCAGGACACCGGCGGCGTCACTGACTCTCTTCGATGCGTCCTCACGGCAAATCCTCCCCTGCCGCAAAGATGACGGCACCTGAACGTTGCACGAAGAAGCCGCCCGCAGCCTCAGGGAGCGATTCGGCGCGCCCGTCCCAATTGTCCGGCTCGCGCGCGAGCGGGACGGAAACCGCGCGTTCCACCCTCCCGCGTCCGTCGAACTCGATAAAGTACCAAGAGCGTGCCGCGCCCTCGCCTTCGGCTACGCCCGCCGCGCGGGGAAAATCCAGTTCCATGCGGGCCGTGCCGTCCACCGGACGGAAGAGCACGCCGCCGGGCAGGCTTTGGCCCTGATTGGCGGCGATCCAACTTACCTCGTCGGTGTCGGGATCGGCGAAGACGATGCCGCACCAGCGCAGGTGGCCCGAAAGATCGCCGGGATCGTCAAGAATGATGAGCCGGGCGGGCGTCTGCAGGAGCACAGCCTGCGCGCGCGCGGACTGAGCCATGCGCGCGAGGGTCGTCTCCCCGGCCCGCATGGGCGCTCCGCCGCCCGAACGCAGCGCGATGCCAAGGCCCGCGCCAAGGAGGGCGATGAGGCTGAGCACGATCACCAGTTCGAGGATGGAGAACCCTCCGCGCCGCACCCTGCAAGTCAGTCCCATGTGAGAATCCACTCCCATTCCGTGTTTTCCCCGGGATTAGCGGTGTAGAAAAAGACCCCGCCCATGAGGGTCTGCGGCCGCCGCTCAGCGGGCAGGATCTGAAAGTCCGCGCTACGCACGACACCGTCGCCGCGCCTGTCGGTGACGACCACAATGTTGGGGTTGCCGAACGCATCGACGATCTCACCTTCGTGCGGATGCCCGGCGGGCGCGAATTCGGCCGCGGAAAACGTGTAATAGCGCTCGCGCGCGGGGTTGGCGCGCAGGGCGTAGGCGTTGGTCGCGGGATTACCGTCAAGACCGCGCCCCGTGAGAGTCTCGACAAAGACCGAGTTGTTGCCGCGCAGGTTGAACTCCGCTCCGGACGCGCCCATGGAAGGATAGTGCCCCCGGTCCGCGCGGAAGGCCTCGTAAGCGGTGGCGTATTGCGCAAGCTGGGCGCGTGTCTTGTTGCGCATCGCGCTGTCGCGCACGGTTGTGGCCACGGGGATGAGGAGAGCCATGAGAATGGCGATGACGGCCACGACAAGGAGCACCTCGACGATGGTGAATCCGCGGCGGGCGCGCGGAGGGTTCGGGCGCTGGATGTGGACCTTAGGGTGCGAGTATGTTGTCATGCGTAGTTTCCCGTTCGAAGTAATCGGGAGGGAGAAGGCCGGAAGGAGGCACACCATGGTCCTGCATACGGCCGCGCAGACGGTCTTGTCCGCCGCTCGGACCGGTCGAGAGAAGAATGTAGCCTGCGCGCTCCCAGCCGTCATCCGGAGTGGTGCGGTAAAGGTAAATGTAGGGACTGCCCCACGGATCCATGAAAAAATGCCGGGCATAGTCGCCGTCGAGGAGCGAAACCCCGTCCCCCGCGAAGACGGGCGCAGGCGTCACCGGTTCAGTCGAATCCATGCGCCCCACTGTGAAGCGAGAGAGGTCGACGAAATGCTGCCGCTTGCGCACGCCATCGACCGCCGGAAACGGTCGCCCGCGCACATCCGCAGCACCGGTGAGAGCGGCATAGAGGTTGTGGTGCCCTTCGCCGCCCGTGACCCAAGGGTAGTCCCCGTAGAGCGAGCGGAACCGCTCCAGCGCATGGGTGAGGGCGGCTAGCTCGCCCTCCGCGCGCGCTACGGCGGAGCGTTGCCCAATGCCCCCGGCGAGGGCAAATATCAGCCCGGCAAGGGCAGCCACAACGGCAAGCACGACGAGCACCTCGACCAGTGAAAATCCCACCGCACACTTGGCTTTGTCCCACCTCATACGCAACAGACTCCAATCACAAGCCGCCCGCGTGCGGTGTCAACTCCCCGCCGTGAGCCCGGCCGCGTCTGAAAAGCGGATCACCGGTGAATTGCGATGTTGACACCCCCGCGCAATGCGCTCTTTCTTCAAAAAATCTGAATCCTTCCGGTCTCGCCGCCCGCACACATTCCGCTTTGAGCGGGATCCGGACGGCCGCCGGGTCGTGGAAAACCCGGCCTGCGATCATCCAAAGGCATTCCGCCAAGGTTTCAACGAATCCCCGTACCGGGCTTTCATGTGAAGTAATGAAGAACGATAATCAATCGTCCGCGGATCTCACCGTGGAAGGCATTTTCGAGCCGCAGAACAACAAGTCCGGCCTGCTGTTGAACCCGGCCAACCACGGCCGCTTCCGGCCGACGGATCCGTTCATGCCGCGCGAACTCATCCGCCGGTTCAAAATCGGTCGCGGCAGCTACGTGACCGCCCGCGCGCAGCAGGACCGCAACCACCCCAACCCAAAGGTGCGTTTCATCGAGACGATCGACGGTCTCTCCGTCGAAGAGCGCAAAAAGCGAATCCCCTTTGAACAGCTCCTCACCGTCACTCCCGACAAATGGCTGCGGCTCGAACGCCCGGGCTCCGGAAGCATGTGCGGGCGCGTGATGGACATCTTCTGCCCCATCGGCAAGGGCCAGCGCGGCCTCATCGTCGCGCCCCCGCGCACGGGCAAGACCACCCTGCTGCAGGAGATCGCACTCGGCGTCGAAGCGAACCACCCGGAGTGCGAGGTAATTCTCCTCCTCGTCGATGAACGGCCTGAGGAAGTCACGGACATGCGCCGCAACGTGCCGGGCCGTCTCTTCGCCTCCTCCAACGACGAGAACGTGAAAAACCACTTGCACGTGGCGGAAATGGCGATCGAGCACGCGAAACGTGGGGTCGAGGCGGGCAAGGATGTCGTCCTCCTCATGGACTCGCTCACACGCCTCGCCCGCGCTTTCAACGCCTCGCGCAGCGGCAGCGGGCGCACCATGACAGGGGGTCTCGACATCCGTGCCCTCGAGCGACCGCGCCAACTCTTCTCCGCCGCGCGCAACACCGAGGACGGCGGCAGCCTCACCATCGTGGCTTCCGCCCTCGTCGAAACGGGCAGCCGCATGGACGACCTCATCTTCCAAGAATTCAAGGGCACGGGCAACATGGAGATGGTTCTCGACCGTAAAGTCGCCGAGCTTCGCCTCTGGCCTGCCATCAACGTCAACGCCTCGGGCACGCGCAAAGAAGAACTCATCCTTCCACCTGAAGTGCTCAAGAAGTGTCATTTCTTCCGGCGCGCCCTCGCCACGATGAAGATCGAAGACGCCGCCGAGACTGCCCTCGAGCGCCTCGCCAAAACCACCACCAACGAGCAGTTTTTCAAGCTCATCGACATCTGAGGAATCGCGCGCGCGTCCACGCCCCGGGGACACCGCGCGCAGCCCGCCTTCGGCGACGCCGTGATTTTTCAGATTTTGACTTGCTCGCAAAATCCGCTGCTCCTTAATTCCTCGCCCTTTACGTAATGCAGAACTTCGCTGACCAGTGCTTGGACATGGCCCGCTCAATGCTGGGCCATAACCTCCATGCGATCAACGCCGACGGCACCATCGAACCCACCGAGGGCGAGTATAGCCGCAGTAACGAGTCCGGGCACGCGGCTCTGGCAATCGGGGAATTTTACCGCGCCACGGGCGAGACCGAGTTCGAGAATTACGACCTCGTCGACCTCGCGGCCCGCTGCATCACGGCCCAGGCCTTCACCGAGGAGGAGAACGAGAACGGGCTCGGTTACGCCGCGCTCGGCCTGCTTTCCTTCAGCCCGGCGAAGGAACGCAACAAAGTGTGGGAGCGCCTCCTCGACCCCACGCGCGAATGCCTCGACAAGCGTCTGCTCGCGCGAAGCGACTACGAGGACCATCTCCAGGCCTTCAACATCGCCAAGGCGGTGAGCCGCTTCAGCATGGGCCTCTCCAAGAAGGACGAGACGGGCAAACTCATCGACCGCTATGTCGAGCGCGCCCAGTCCCACAGCTCGGCGGGCTACCTCGATGACGGCCCCCGCACGGGTGTGGGCGGGGTCTTCGACATCTACGGTCTCCTCGGTCTCATCTTCATCCGCCAGGCCCTCCAACTGCACGGCAACATCCACCTGCGCGAGCGCAAGCTCCCCAGCCTGCGCACCATCGCGGAGAAATACCTCAAGCTCCTCCCAGACATCGTGCGGGCCGACGGGCTGGGCTGGAACTTCGGTCGCGGCATCGGGG
>SKLD01000514.1 GCA_007123395.1 Opitutales bacterium | reverse complement strand
CGCACTGCCGCGCCGCCGGATCAATGCGCACGAGGATGTGGAAGTGCGTCTCCAGCACACAGTAGGTGATCACCTCCACCCCGCTGAACTCCGCCGCACGGTGCAGCGCCGCCACCCATACCTCCCGCTGACCCTCCAACAGCAAGCGCCGCTTCTGAATCACCCGTGATGTCACATGATAAACCGCCGGCCCGTCCTCACGTTTTATTCTGATTTCTCCCATAATAGAAAAACACTAGGGCATCCGGAACCCGAACACAAGACATTTCTTCAAGAAAATTTTGCCGCGAGATGGGAACTGTGTTGATGAATTATAGCATGCCGCATTCCGGAGATCTATGCAACATCAAATGTCTTCGAGAAATTGTGTTCGGGTCGCCGGTTGCGTGGGTGTTGAGCGGGCTTTCCAGTGTCACCAAAATGGTCCGGGACGTCCGCCGGGCGAACAGACCAACGGAGATTCGCGTCATCGTATACTTTCCGGCGCGGACGGGTTCTCAGCTTTCCTACAGCGCGAGAACCCGTTGCGAGGCACAGAAAGCGCCTCCCTAACGTGGCTTCGGCGGCAACCCAAACCAAGAGGCAGGTCCTTTGCTTTGCTCGAACAATGTAGAATTAAGAAGAAGCTTTCGACGAAGGACGACGAGAGGCAAGGACCGGGTTGAGGCAGAAATTTTGAAGAAGCGAAACGAAAAACGCTGATCAATATAGGGTGCGGCAAAGATGACGAACGAACCTTTGATCGCACTCCCGAAGCAGCCGAACGCGTCAGCGTA
The DNA here is from genome assembly GCA_007123395.1 of Opitutales bacterium. Classification (GTDB taxonomy): domain Bacteria; phylum Verrucomicrobiota; class Verrucomicrobiia; order Opitutales; family Oceanipulchritudinaceae; genus SLLG01. The sequence continues at coordinate 4,656 of SKLD01000514.1, read as the reverse complement.
TGGACAGGATCAGCAACCCGGCAACCTCTCCAAACCCCGCTCCAAAGCCTGACGGCTTCGGCTACCGACTGACGCTGGCAAACGCCTGCCCCAATGGGGCTACGCAAACCGGCGAAGGGTCGGCCGAAGCATGAGGGCGGCCCTGGAAACCGCACGCGTTCCCGTTCTTACATCGAAGGTGTTGCGCCGGCGCCGCCCCGCCTTGCCGCACAACGGGCCGGGTCGTCCGATCCATGTCTGTGCCCAAAGCCACAGCAGGGCCACCGCTTGCGGGAGCGGGCAGCCTTCCTGAAGTCGTCTGGCGGCACGCCGGGACGGAGGAATATCAGCCTGTCCTCCGTGTTTGCGTCAGGGCGGAAAGCGCACGAGGGTGCGCGTCTTATGCCCAACCGACTCGCTGAAACATCATCGCTCTACCTGCGTCAGCACGCCGAAAATCCCGTGGACTGGTATCCATGGGGCGACGAGGCGTTTGCCCGTGCCCGCGCGGAGGACAAGCCGCTGCTCGTCTCCATTGGCTACAGCAGTTGCCACTGGTGCCATGTGATGGCGCACGAGTCGTTCGAGGACGACTACATCGCGTCGCTCATGAACAAGCACTTTGTGTGCGTGAAGGTCGACCGCGAGGAGCACCCCGACGTCGACGCCATCTACATGGAGAGCGTGCAGATGATGCACGGACACGGCGGTTGGCCGCTCAATGTCTTCTGCCTGCCTGACGGGCGCCCCTTCGCGGGCGGCACCTACTTTCCGCCCGACGACCGGCGGGGTGGCATGATCCCGTGGCCCCAGCTCCTCGTGCGCGTGGCCGACTTCTACAAGCGCCAGCGGGACGACCTCGAGGAGAACGCCAAGGCCATCCTCGGCAACCTCGCGGCCGGGAACCATCCCTTCCAAGCCAGCGGCGACCCGCTCCCTAACGAGGCCCTCCCCGCCGCCGCCAAGCAGATCACCGAGGCGCACGACGACGAGTTCGGCGGCTTCGGCGACGCCCCGAAGTTTCCGCCCGCCTCCGCGCTCGACTTTCTCATGTCCGTGCGCGGCACCGCCGCCGTTGAGCTACGGCAGCCCGCTCTCCGCGACCGTATCGACGGCGTTATAAATACCACCCTCACGGCCATGGCGCACGGCGGTCTCTTCGACCAAGTCGGCGGCGGGTTCGCCCGCTACTGTGTCGACCGGCACTGGATCATCCCCCACTTCGAGAAGATGCTCTACGACAACGGGCTTCTGCTCTCAACCTACGCCCGCGCCCACACCCGCTACCCCAAGCCGCTCTACAAAGCGGTCGTCGAAGAAACGGTGACTTGGCTCGAGCGCGAAATGCGCACTCCACACGGCACATTCATGGCCGCCGTCGACGCCGACAGCGAGGACGGCGAAGGCTTTTTCTACACATGGACGCCCGCCGAGATCGACGCCGTCCTTGGCCCGGAGGAAGGCGCGGCCTTCCGCACCGCCTACGCCGTCACCGAAGAGGGCAACTTCGAGCACGGCCGCAGCCAGCCCGTGCTGGTCGAGGCGGACTTTGAGAAAAGACAGGCCCTCGCCTCCGCACGCGCCCGGCTCCTCGAAGCCCGCGGGCAACGCGCCCGCCCCGCCACCGACACCAAGGTCATCGCCGCGTGGAACGCCCTCGTCATCCGCGGCCTCGCTCACGGCGCCGCCGTCTTCGACCGCCCGGAATGGTTCGCGACCGCCGCCCGCGCCGCTCGTTGGATCCTCAACCACATGCTTCGCCCCGACGGTTCCCTTGCGCGCGTCGCCTACGACGACACCGTCAGCGGCCATGCCACCCTCGAAGACTACGCCCTACTGGCCGAAGCCACCCTCGCTCTCGCCTCCGTCGCCGAAGCCTTCGAGCCCGGCACCGCCGCCGATTGGCGGGCGCATGCCGCCCGCCTTGCCGACGCCGCCGCCGAACGCTTCCGCGACCCCAAAGCGATGGGCTTCTTCAGTTCCGGCGCCGACCGCGCCGACCTCGTACACCGCAAAAAGGACTGGCTCGACAACGCCACACCTTCCGGCAACAGCGCCCTCGTCCATGTGTTTTCCGCCCTTTACGCCCTCTCCGGCGAGGCCCGCCACGCCGCTGAGCGCGACCGCCTCCGCCCCGCCTACACCGGTCTTGCCGAGCGCGCCCCCTCCGCCGTGGGCCACGCCCTCGCCGGATTCACCCTCGACGCCACCGGTCTCGCCGTCCTCAAAGGCGGCCGCGGCACTGACTGGCCCGCAGCCCTCAAAGCCCTCCGCGCAAAACCGTGGCGACCCGTCTTCCTTCAGCCTGCGGACGACCTTCCTAGCGGCACTTTCCAGCTTTGCGTCGGCACCCAATGCCTCGCCCCGACCAAAAATCTCGCGGAGGTCATGGAACAGTTGTAGGTCTTCCCCGCTCCATCTCCCGTTCTGGCCGCCAACTCCCAATGGCGCTTGCATGAAAGAGCGCAGCCCGCGCGATGCCGCGGTTGACCAAGCGACATTACTCCAGACACGCCCGACTTTTTTCTGCCAAGCGGGAATCCATTTGTCCGGACGGGGGCCGTGCGGCGCGGAACGCATAGCGGTTGCGTCGGCGGCGGCGCGGGCGAGAATGGTCCGCAGATGAACTGGATTTTTCTCCTCTCCCTGCCCTTGGTCTCCGCCGTCATCGGCTGGACGACGAACCGACTGGCCATCCAAATGCTCTTTCGACCGCGCAGACCGGTGAGCACACTCGGTATCCGCTGGCAAGGCCTCATTCCTCGTCGCCACGAGGAGATCGCGCGCAGCGTGGGGGAGATCGTCGAGAGGGAACTGCTCAACCAGCATGTGCTGCAGGCCGAGGTCGAACGGATCAACCTTCAACCCTACATCGAAGAATATGTGGCGCGGTTGGTCTACGCGCGTATCGGGCCCAAGCTGCGGGCCGTGCCGGTGCTTGGCAACGTGGCGTCGGGAAAGCTCCTCCCGCAGATCGAGCAACTTGCCCGCGAAGAGATGCGGCGTGAATCGGAAGCGCTCCTGCGCCGTTTTGCGAGCGATGCGGAAAGCCACCTGCCCGTGCGCCGGATCGTCGAGGACCGCATCCGTGCCTTCGACCTCAAACGTCTTGAAGCGATCATTCACCGGCTGGCGGGCCGCGAGTTCCGCCAAATTGAGATCCTCGGGGGTGCGCTCGGTTTCGTCATCGGCCTCGTCCAAGTAGTCCTCTTTCTGACGCTTGGCACCCGGTAAAGTGTCCGGTTTTGCCATTGCGCAGCGCGTGCCGGGCGTAATTCTTGGCCGACGATGCCACAAAGCGTTTCGTTCTACCGGCGCTGGACCGGATACGGTCTCATTGCCGCTACGGTTCTCACCGGCCTCGGTCTATGGATTGGATCGCTGTGGGCCGCCGACGCGTGGTATGAAAGCGCATGGAAGTACCCCGCCAAAGTAGGCAGCCACACGACGCTGATGCTCATGTGCTGGGCCTTCATTCTCGCCACGCGGTTCCGCCCTGTGGAGTGGCTCTTCGGCGGGCTCGACAAGGTCTACAAGGCACACCGCTACGTCGGCGAGGCGGCGTTTTTTCTCATCTGGCTGCACCCCGTCTTCCTTGCTGTGGCGTTCTCCGAAGACATCGCCGGATTCTTCCGCTACCTGTGGTTTTCCGGCGACTGGGTCCGCAACACGGGGATCATCGCCCTGGCCGCTTTCACCGTGCTTGTCGTGCTCTCCATCTACGTGAAGATCGCCTACCACCGCTGGAAGCGCACGCACGACCTCTTCGGCCTGCTCCTTGTGCTCATCGTCGTCCACGCGGCGATCTCCGGAGGCGAGATCATGACTTTCCCCGTTCTCACGGTGTGGCACGGCGCGTGGGTCGCCGTCGGGTTAACCGCATACGTCTACATCCGCCTGCTCTACCGGTTTGTCGGCCCGCAATACGATGTCGTCACGGCAAAGGTGGAGAACATCGGCGACAATATCACGGAGATCCACCTCGATCCGGTCGGGCGCCCGATGTATTTCCACCCCGGCCAGTTTCTCTACGTCTCGTTTGACGCCGACGCCGTCTCGGAGGAGCCTCACCCCTTCAGCATCTCGAGCCCGCCCGAACCGCGCCGTATCCGGCTCTCGATTAAACGCCTTGGCGACTGGACGGGCGATGTCGACAACATCAAACGCGGCGAGCCCGCACGGATCTGGGGGCCCTACGGCCACTTTGCCGAGACGCTCTTCAAACGCACGAAGTCACCCGCCGTGCTCATCGGCGGGGGAATTGGAATCACTCCGTTTCTCAGCATCATTCGCGCAAAGGCCTTTGCCAGCCGCACGGGCGAGACCACCCTGATCTACTCCGCGCCCACGGAGAAAGCCCTCGTCTACGCGAGGGAGATCGAGGGGACGGCGGAAAACTTGCCGCACCTCCGCTTCGTGCGCCACGCTTCCGACGACGAGGGATTTATCAACCGCGCTTACCTCGAAAAGCTCCTCGGACGCCCGCTTGCAGAACACGCGTTCTTCATCTGCGGCCCCGAACCGATGATGAACGCTTTTCGCGGCTTCCTCACCGACGCCGGTGTGCCGCGAAGCCAGATCATCATGGAGGATTTCAATATTCGCTAAGCCCATGTCCGCTCTCGAACTGGTCCAGTTCAACCTTCTCTCGCCCGCCATCCTGTGCTTTGCCCTCGG
>SKLD01000480.1 GCA_007123395.1 Opitutales bacterium | reverse complement strand
TGAGGGTTTCCTGGAGCATGACGCCCCAGCTGACAATGGGTGGGCGCAAACCGAGGCCGAGGAAGCTCAGGGCGGTTTCGCCGAGGATCATACCCGGCACGCTGAGGGTGAGGGTGACGATGATGTGGCTGGTGAAGCCGGGGACAAGGTGGCGGAAGAGGATGCGGCCGTGGTTGGCCCCGAGCAGGCGCGCGGCGACGGCATAGTCTTCCTCCCGCAGGGCGAGGATTTTGCCCCGCACGACGCGGGCGAGGTTCGTCCAGTTGAGGAGGCTGAGGAGGACGGTGATTGCGAAATATACCTGCAGGGAGGTCCAGCTTTGGGGGAGGACGGCGGCGATGGCGAGCCAGAGGGGAATATGGGGAAAGGAGTTCAGCACTTCGATGAAGCGCTGGATGAAGATATCCGTCTTCCCGCCGAGGTAGCCGGAGATGCCGCCGATACCGACGCCGAGGATGAAGGCGGCGAAGATGGAGATGAGGCCGATGGAGAGGCTGATGCGCGAGCCGTAGATGAGACGGCTGAACACGTCGCGGCCATAGCGGTCGGCGCCGGCGATGTGAAACACCGGACGGGGGTCATCAGGGCCGGCGAGTACGCCGCGCTCCGCCGCTTTCTCAAGATCGACGCCGAAGAAACGCAGGCTGCCTTTCCAATTGCCGAGGATACGGTATTCATCGCCGCGCACAAAAAAGCCAAGCGGCACGCGTACGGATGGATCGACAATGTATTCGTTTTTCAGCGTGACGGGATCGAGGTGTTGCCTGATCGCCGCGGTATGCCAACCGTCGCTCCATGACCATTGCGGCATTTGCGGCGGGCAGTAGGCGTAATCAAGGTCGCGGTGTTCAAGGGTGTAGGGTGCGAAAAACGGCGCGCCGATGGCCACCACGTAGAGGCACACAAGCACGCGCATGGAGAAGACGGCGAGCCGGTGGCGGCGGAAACGCAGGTTGATCAATTGCCACTGCGAAAGGGTGGCGGTGTCGACGTTGGGCTTGATGTCTTTCATCGCGTGCCTCCCTGTTCGAGGCGGATGCGCGGGTCGAGCAGGACCAAAAGAAGGTCGCTCACCAAGGTTCCGACCACTCCCATGATGCTCAGGACCATGAGGAGGGACCCGGCGAGATACATGTCCTGGCTGAGGAGGGAGGAAAGCATGAGCGGTCCCACCGTGGGCAGACTAAGGATGAGCGCGACAATGGCGCTGCCAGAGACAAGCTGAGGAAAGAGGTTGCCGAGTCCGGAGACGAAGGGGTTGAGGGAGAGCCTGACGGGGTATTTGAGAAGCAGCTTCAGGGGGCGCACGCCCTTGGCTCTCGCCGTCGTGACGTAGGGCTTCTTGAGTTCGTCGAGCAAATTCCCCCGCATGATGCGGAGCATGTGCGCGGTGCCCGCCGTGCCGACGACAATGACGGGGATCCAGATGTGCTTGAGGAGGTCGAAGAATTTGCCCCATGTCCAGTCGGGTCGCGCGGCGTATTCGGGTGAGAACAAGCCAATCGCCGTGATGCCAAGGTAGCGGCTACTGAAGTACATAAGGATGAGGGCAAGAAGGAAGTTGGGAATGCACATGCCGATGAAACCGATCAGTCCGGCAATGTAGTCGCCGGCGGAGTATTGTTTCACGGCGGAATAGATGCCGAGGGGTATGGCCACGACCCATGTGAAGAGAATCGTCCCGAGACTGATGAGGACGGTGAGGAGAATGCGGTCGCCGACGACATCGTTCACCGTTTCCAGCGTCTCCATGGACCGGCCCATGTGCCCTTGAAGAAGGCCCCGGTCTTCCGCGCGGAAAGTGCCGAACCAGTAAATGCCAGACCACCGCAGGTAGCGGTGCACCGAACTCTCCTCAAGATGAAAGATCTCCTGCAGGTCCTCAATGCGCTGGAGGTCCGCCTCGTCCCCCGACTCCTGGAGCTGGTTGATGAGGGTGGTGAGGTAATCACCGGGCGGGGCTTGGATGATGATGAAATTGACGATGGAAACCACAAAAAGCGTTGGCACCATGAGGACGAGGCGGCGCCCGACGAATGGGTGGCGAAGCGCGATGAGGAGGAGAAAGAGGACGGCGACGAGAAGAAAAGCGGTGCGCAAGAGGCGACCGAAAGCTCCTCTTGCGCCCGGCTCCGCGCGGGATTCGACGGTGGTTACGCTTGCCGCGGCGGCGGGGGAGGCGCGCCCGCCGGCGAGGAGTTGGCTCCGTATCTGCTCGCGGGTGATCTCCGGATCGGGGTTGCCGCGGATGAAAAAGAGTTCCGGACTGTAGTTGCCCGGGCTGAGGAAGTCGTAGCTGTAGACAGCTTTTTCCGGAACATTGTGAAAGTCGTTGCGCACGACTGCGAGAACGGGCGGGGCGGTGCCGAGGTTGATCGTCCAAGCCTCGTCGAGCGCGATGTCGAGCATGCGGTGGACGAGGTCGATTTGCTCACTTTGATCGGTCGCGCGTGTGAGCTGATCATAGAGGGCGAAAGATTCCCATACGCGGTGGTCTTCCGGTGGTCGTTGGCTGCCGCGGGTGAGGGGTGCGTCGGGATCGGCGAAGTATCCGCCGGTGCCGAACCACACGCCCCATGCGCGGGCGAAATCGGAGTATGCGTTGAAAGGAACAATCAGGCGCGGTTCGAGGAGTGGCAGGTATTCGCCGTTGGACGTCCAGATGCTGAAGTCATGCATGAGACCGTCGATTTCGAGGCGGAACAACTCGCGCGAGCGCTCCCGCACTTGCACGCGGATCCCCACGGCGCGCCAATCCTCCGCCACCAACTGCGCCGGGCCCACCCCGAGCATGGGTGTGACATTGATGAAGAACTGCATGCGCGTGCCATCGGGAAAGGTGCGGTAACCATCCGCATCGCGGTTCCCGAGACCAATCGCGTCAAGCTTCCGGTTCGCCGCCGCCGGGTCGAAGACCGTCCATGCCTCAAGGACGCGCGGGTGGTGGAAGGGGGACTCGGGAGGCGGACCGACCTGGGAAGGGCGGGACATCCCCGCGAACTCGGCGCGGAGAATGTCGTCGCGGTTGATGGCGAGCGAGAGGGCCCGCCGGAAGTCGGTGTTGGACAGGTATTCCCGTTTCCATTTTGTCTCCGGGCGACGCGGATCGACCCGCCGCAGCAGGTTGGGTTGGATTACGTACGAGGAACTGTCGCCGCTCAACCAATGGAGCACCTCGTATCCGTGTTCTTCGCGCCCGGCCATCAGCAGAGTGTATTGCTGGAAGCGAATGTGCCGTTCCTGCATGGAAAGGTCACCCGAGCCGGCGCTGATCCCGATGAGATCTCCGGATTGCTGATTGAAGAAGATCCGGTCGATATACGGCAGCTGACGCCCTTCCGTATCCACCGCGAAGTAAAAGGGGTTGCGCACGACGGTGTAGGGCGGCGTGTTTTGCGGACTGCTGTAGATCCACGGCCACATGCGCGGATGCTCGGGGTTGTGGCGCTCCTTGATTGCGGTGTAGAGGGCGCGGGCACTCGGCATGCGGAGTCGGTCCATCTCCTTCGCGATTTGTTCAGGATCCCCGTCGTATGGATGAAAAGGCGCGAGGAAATGCGCCGGGCTGTTCACGATCTGAATGCCTTGGAAAGAGGCGAGGCGTTCGAGGAAGAGGGCGTTGGGCGCCGGGAAGCGGAAGCGCACGGTGTGTTCGTCCACCATCTCAACATAACCGTATTCGCTGCCGATTCGCATGATGTCCGGGGGGACACGCCGCATGTCGGGGTGTGTGCTTTCGGCCTCCCACCAATAGAGAATGTCGCGCGCCGTGAAGGGTGCGCCGTCCGACCAGCGCATGCCGCGGCGCAACTTGAAGGTAAAGGTCCGGTGGTCCTCCGAGACCTCGAAGTCGCGCGCGAGGTGGGGCACGATGGGGTAGCCCTGCGGTGACCACCGCACGAGCGTGGGGGCACTGATACGCATCAGGATAACGTTGACGTCACTCAGCGAGAGTCCGGCGCGGTACCATGTGCCGCCGTATTCGGGAGTGAGATCGCCTTCCGCCGCCACAACGAGCGGTTCCGGACCGGTGCGCTCGATAACAGGGGGAAGCTCGCCGCGCTCGACAAGCGGTTGCAGCAGATCCGGCTCAATCCCAGGCCACCATGGCGCGTTCTTGCCCTCCGTGTAATCGACATCCCGCCAGCGCACCGGCGGGTTAACGTTGTCGATGCCGTAATCCCGCAAGGCCTCAAGCGCCGCCTGTTCCTCCGCGTCAAGGGTTCTCGGCTCTTCGATGCCACGGGGTGTGAGCATACGCGCGAAAAGGAAGGTCGCGCCGAAGAGGAACACCGCGGCGGTGGAGTAAAGCACGGCTGTCTTTACGATCCTGTAGGGGTTCAATGCGTGAAAAGGGTTCACAATGTCTTTATGGGCGTCTTTCCGGAAAGATTCGGATTTGATTGCTTCCGATTCAGGATGGGGTGACAAAGGAAACCGCATTAACATCGTTGAATTTCCGGATGGGCGAATCCGGACGGCGCTTAGTGGCGTGCGTCCTTACCACCGGACCGACGAAGAAGCTCTTCGGGTGTCCACCGTGTGGTGCCTTCCTGTCCGCAGCCCGATTTGGTCAACGATGTGAACGCACATGCCCTTTTGTTCGCGGAACGTCGTGGCATTTTGGGTTCCGACATAGCTGAAAGTCAGCAGTCCGAACCCCAATCAAACAAAACGCAATCTCTGATATGATAACGAGCCATCAACCTATCGCCGCAGGCACGCACGCCAACGCTTTGCGCCGCGGGTTCCTTACGCTTTTTCCCGTAATAGCCATCGCGCCCTTTTTTGCGGCGCACGTGGCCGTGGCGGACGAGGAGGTCTATGAACTGAACCCGTTTGAAGTCGCCGCAGGTGCCATGGAGGGGTATTTTGCCTCCGAGACGACAACGGGAACGCGGGTCGCCTCCAATATCCAAGAGCTGCCGTATGCCGTCAATGTCGTCACGGCGGAGTTTTTTGACGATTTTCAAGCGTTTGATTTTGAAGAACAGCTGGGCTACACGACCTCGTTTGTTTCCGATGGCGAGGGCACCCAATACTATCTGCGGGGATTCCGCGCGAGTTTCCAACTGCGTAACGGCTTTGCCCGCGCCGGTATGTTCAGCAAGGTGACGACGCAGCGCGCCGAAGTGATCAAAGGGCCTCTTGCCGCCATCTACGGGCGCGCGCAGCCGGGGGGCGTCGTTAACTTTGTCACGCGGCGCCCCACGGAGAGCCTGAACCAGAGCTTCCGCGCCTCGGTTGGTAGTTACGGACACAAGCGGTTCGCCCTCAGCAGCTCGGGCCCGATCATCGCCGGCAAGCTGCTTTACCGTTTCGATACGAGCTGGCGGTTCGAGGACATCCCGCAGGACGGACCCCGCACCCCCTTCCGGGAAGAGTGGGTCGTTTCCGGGGTGTTGCAGTATCAACTGACGGATGCGACGCGCATAACGTTGGA
>SKLD01000100.1 GCA_007123395.1 Opitutales bacterium | reverse complement strand
TGCAAGCATTTCGGGGAGACGGGCCTCTACCACGAGGGACAGGGCTATCAGGCCTACGCCTGCGGCGGGCTCTTGCCGGCGTTGCTGGCATGGCGCGCCTGCGGCGGGCCGGATCTCTTCGCGCGATACCCCAACCTTTGCCGGATGGGTTCCAGCATGGCGGCCATCACCTGTGCCCGCCACAACCTGACCGACGCCCATGGTCAAGCGCCGGAATGGGGTAGCTCCATCAGTTGGAACGACCACAGCCAGGGCTGGCCCGCCGGCGCCATGGACAACATCCTCCTTGCGGTCGCCACCGAAGGCCAGCGCGGCGCGCTGCTGAACTGGTGGAACCGGATGTGGGGTCATAAAAGTCCCATAAAATCCTTTGCCCCGTGGACACACGGACTTTACTTCGCCGCAGTCTGCTATCCCTACGACACGCAAGAAGTCGACGCCAACAAAGGATTGCCCCATTATGTGAGCGATAGCCGGCAAGGGCTTTGGATTGTGCGGGACCGCTACCGGGATCAGGACGATGCCCTCATCGGCGCGTATGCCCGGACCACCCACGTGGGCGGGCACACCCATCACGATGCCGGGTCCATCCGCATGCTGGACCTGAACCACGACTGGATCCTCGGCGGCGGCAACGGCCAAGCCCTTCCCGAATGGCAAAGCACGGTCTGCGCCGCCGAATCCGAGTGGCGGGAGAAATCCCAAAACCATGGCCTGCTCATCTGGGATGAAGTGAACGAGCAGGAGGCGCGGATGGCCATGGACTTGCGGGAGTGCTCGCGAGGCTACCACGAGCGCTACGTCGCCGTTCGCTGGGCCACCGGACAGAACCCGCTGATGCTGGCCCGCTTCGACCTCATCGAACACCAGCCCGGCCGCAAGTGGTGGTGGACACAACTCTTCGCTCCGGAACTGGGGTGCGAGATCGTTGAGCGCGGGTTCGACCTCTATGCTGCGGATGGAGCCCGCATGCAGGTGCGTTTCCTCGGGCACGAGCCCGACGAAATCATTTGCGGACGCGCCCCTGGCAGTTACCGCATCTTCGGGGCTGACCGCATCGAATATCCGGGGCGGCCCTATGTTCGCGCCGTCTTCGGTGGAGGCCGCAAACTGCAGCATATTTACGCCGTGGCCACGGTTCAGAAGGAGGCGACCCCGCTGATCGAATCCATCGATGCGGGCGTGGGGGTGCGCATCGGCGGTTTTCTCTGGGAGCATCCCTTCGGCGCGGCCATCCCGCCCGGCTTCGAGCTAACGAAGAGCCGTAACCTCTGCCAGTTCCCCAGCGGTCGGGAAGATTGGGGTTTCCCCTTCCCCGTGCCTTCGCCGTCGACCGGACAGTGAGGTTCGTCGGCATAACGCCAGCGCCTGATCCAAACGCCTTTTCTTGCCCTAACGGCAAGCAGTTTACAACCTCGACATCATCATGACCCCGTCATCCTCCTCCCGCCCATGGCTTTCCCCGCAACCGCAACGCTCCGCGGCATTTGAACGCACGATGCGGGAGCAGGACTGGCTCATCGCCGCCGTTTATTTCCAGCCCAATGACATCGATCCCGACCGTCTCCTTTTCGAGCTGAAGCGCATGCGGGAACTGGGTTTCAATGCCGTTCGCTTTTTCCATGCACTCCCCACCGAGACGTCACCAGGCGTATTCGATTTTTCACGGTCGGATCTTTGGATGGATGTCGCAAAACAGGCGGACATGCGCGTGATCCTGCATCTCGAATGGTTTGAAGTCTCCGATGGTTTATTAGAGCGCGAGGGGCTGGACCGCGAAACCTTCGAGCTTGTTCATGGTAGTGACCTGCGCTTCAAATCGGTTTTAAATGCACATTATCGTCCAATACTCGAGCGCTATCGCGGGCACCCGGCGATGTATGTCTGGGGCATCCTCGGCGAGCCCGAGATCGGTCCATCGAAGCTGATGCCGGAGGACCGGGCGCGGTTTGGAGAATGGCTGGCGGCGAAATACGGATCCTTGCAGGCCCTCGACGCCGCGTGGAATCTCTATCCGGATCGCGGGCGAACGATCATTCCCGGGTTTGAAAAAGCGTGGTGCGAACTCGCTGGGCTCTACTCGGAAGAGAAGATCAGTGGGGTAAACCGCGCCATGATCAATTATGCTGCCGCGAGGGACTTCATCGAGTTCGCCACCGATCACAGCTTCGTTCGTGCGGACGTCTTGCTGCGGCTCATCCGGGGGATCGACCCGGAGCATCCGGTTGCAATCGGGGCGCATCAGCTTTTCGCTTCCCAGCCCCTCCTGCGCTGGAACATTCCGCAGTGGGCGAAGATGGGCGACCTCTTCACCACGAGCATCCATCTCAGCTGGCATTTAGAGCTGGTCGACGGCGAGGTGGACCGTCCCGTTTACATGCAGGCGCGGCTCACCCGCGACGCGGACAAGACGGGCTGGACAAGCTGCTATGAAACCACCGCCGGACCGGTGCAATACTCCGGGGGCTTTGGCAATGCCATGACCCCGGGCTTGATGCGGCGGCTCATGCTCAGCTACCTCGCGGCGGGCAACGTCAACATTGGCTTCTGGACCTGGAATCCCCGGCAAGGCGGATGGGAGGCGGGCGAGTATGGTCTGGTCGATCTGGCCGGCGGGTTGACCCCTTGGGCGGAGGAAGCCGGGCGCGTCGCGCGGGCGATGCACCTCTACCACGCGGAACTCTGGGAGTCAGATGACGAAGCCGTTGTCGGCATTCTGAACAGTTGGGACACCGATGCTCTGCTCTGCCTCGAACCGCCTCGCCACGATCTCGACGGATTGCGCGATCACAGCCGGGGAACGCCCCTGCAAGCCCAGCGCTCCCGCATCGGCGCCAGCCGGGCACTGCTCAACGCCCATATCCCCTTTCACTACCTCACGACGGATGAGCTGGGTTCTGCCGGGGCACAGCGCTACCGCGTGATCTATGCGCCGCACCTGCGGACACTGGATGAAGCGACCCTTGATCAGCTATTGGACTTTGTGGAGCAGGGCGGCCGCTTGATTGCCGACGTTCCCTTCGGCTTCAACGATCCTTGGGGCAAGCTCTTGAAGACCGGACCGGGCTCCCGAATCGACCGGCTCTTCGGTGGCTGGATCTCGGCGATCCACGACACGCGCACCCAGCCGCGCACATTGGGCCAAGCCGCAATCCACGGCTTCTATGCCGACCTCGGTGTCAGCGATGCGCGGGTGCTTGCATCGTGGGATGACGGCGCACCCGCAATCCTTGAGAAGACCCATCCCGTGAAGAGCAAGCCCGGTGCAGGGGCGGCGGTTTTGATCGGGTGCGACCTCTCCCGGCAGTGCCTCAGACCCGGCCACATGCAAGCCGAGCGGTTGCTGGCGAATCTCGTTGGCGTCGGGCAGCGGAAACACTGGCGGACATCGGCGCCGCTCGCGTGGCGGCGCCGGTCCGCGGAGGCCGATCACTACTTCCTCCTCAACGACGGTCCGCGTGCGCTCGCGCTCATCGATTGCTTTGATGCGGAGTACGCAAAAGGGGTCAACGTTCTCACCGGCGAAGAGATTGCGGTTCAGCAAACGGTGAGTTGTGAAGTGCCCAAGGACTCCGCCTGCTGGCTGCGGTTTGCCCGGAAGGTGTGAGGACGGCAGGACTCCCTAAGTCGCAAGAAAATCTTCTCTTGCACGGGCCAACTGGTTTTGCGCAGGAGTCGACGGAGGCGCGGCTCCGTCGCTACGTGGCGAATCTTTCCCGAGGATTCGATTGGCCGGGAATGCTACTGCGGTCCCCCGAAGACCGCGGCCAAAGCCAAAGTAGGTGCGCGAGCTTGCTCCGCACCCCGGGCTTCGTCTACGCCGATAATTCTCGATCCTATGGCGCATATCTTTGGCTTGGAAGGCATGGCGGCAGGAACAAGGGGTCTCCGAATATCCATGCACTCATCGCGGATCAGCTACACATCCTTCTTCAATTCGCGCAGGCTGCACAGCCCGTTCCGCACGCCGCCGCGCATCGGCCGCGGCGGGGTCTTGCGCTTACCATACGTCTCCACCCGCCGCATACATCAAGGCCACCCTCGCCAACCCCACCGGCCTGCGCTACACGCCCGCACCCGCCGCCACTGGTCAAACACGCCTTTGCCTACCGGGTGGGGCTTCCTCAAAAACAAGGCCTTCCGCTAAAGCTTACAATTTTCAAAAACATCTTTTCTAAGATCAGTTTCGAAGTATTCGGTCAATGTCCGACCCTCAGCAAACGCATACGGTCAAACCTGGAAACCCGCAGTACCCGTGAAGCAGGGTTCCAGCTTAGAACGCATTTCTGCATTATCGGAAGCTCAAGGCAGCTCCACCCGCAGACGCATATAGAGTCCCGTGCCTATCCCGCTTCCGGACAGGTCAAGGTCCTCAAAGGAAAGGTCGGGGGCGGTTTCCATGATTACATCAATCTCATTCCGCATGCGTCCGTCGATGAACTCCATGGCGGGGAAATCAGGCCAAGGCTCCCATGTGCGGAGGTCCGTGGATTGTTGAAGGCGCGCACCTTCACCAAACCAGCGGTAGCGCAGGGTCACGGAATCGCCCGCATCCGGATCGGTTGTGTCGATCCGCTCAACCGTCAATTGCGGCGAGGGTTCGGAGAAATCGCGCAGGTGCATGGCCGAGCGGCCAGGTGAACCCAAGGCATGCACCTCGAAGTCAGCCAAGGTGCGGTTCCACCACACGATTTGCGAGACGTAGAGATGGAAATCGATCTCCGAGAAATCCGTGAAGAGCAGCACGCGCATGGGAACAGACTCCGGATCAGGCTCCGGAGGATCGGAGTCATGGGAGGATCGGCGGATCCCCTCGGGGGCCATCCACCGGACGGGCCCGACTGTCGTTGACCCTTGGGCTTGGCCGTTCACAAACCATTCGAATAGGACTTGGTTTTCGTCGTAATCCGGATCGACGACGGCAACGACCCGCACCCACTCATTCACGGGAAGGATTGCCGTGCGCCCGATCTCCGGCGCATCCCCCTCCGTGGCATAGAGGTAGAGATCGGCGGCATCCGTGTTTCCAGTGTCGGCTTGAAGAAACGGAATCAGTTGGTCCGCCTGTTCCGGAGGTATGAGCACATCCACGGCAAAGGAGTGCCGGCTACTGCCGGGAATGACGTCCGCTTCGAAAAGGTAACCCATTGCCGGGGTGTTGCGCCGCACCCGCATGACGGGAAGCGGAAGCCCGTGCAGGCCTGGAATTCCGAACGTGTCGGAGGGGCCGAAGCGCGTGAGAAACTCGGTGCGGTTGTAGTCGCGCGTCCCGGAATCGAGGTAGGTGAGGCTGCCGCCCGGTCGTCTCGATAGGGCCACAAACGATCCGCCCAACCAATGAGCCACCTGCACGGTGGCGAAGGGGCTGCGACGGTTGGCGACATTGCTGACCACTTGGCCGCACCCGTTTGTCACCACAACGTAATAGGAACCCGGCAGATAAACTGTCGAGGGCGCGGCAATCAG
>SKLD01000444.1 GCA_007123395.1 Opitutales bacterium | reverse complement strand
CGCCTGTATCGACCGTTTTTGCGCACGACTGCTTTTCGACTTTTCCAGAACAGCCCCGCTCAATCCGCATAATCCCTCAGGCTTGCCCCTTCGCAACCAAGCCTATGGGATGCTTGTGATTAGCTTTTGGAACAAAATGACCCATTTGATCCTTCCCAAAACGGATGACATTCAAGACTTAACTCACTCAATAAACCCATTCACGACCTACAAACCAAGAAAACTAATTCACGATGAAAGTATTTGTTACAGGCGGAGCCGGCTACATTGGTAGTGTTGCGGTGGAACAGCTCATTTTAGCGGACCACAAGGTTATGGTCTTCGACAATCTCTCCCTCGGGCACCGTAAAGCAGTGCATCCGGCGGCGGAATTTGTACAAGGTGATTTGGCGGAAATCGAGGCGGTCCGATCATCCGTCGATGGCTTTCGTCCTGACGCCATCATGCATTTTGCGGCCAAGTCACTGGTGGGCGAGTCCATGCAGAACCCCTTTCTATATCTCGGTGACAACGTCACCAATGCGCTCAATCTGCTTAAGTGCGTGATCGAGTTCAAAGTGCCTCGTTTCATCCTCTCCTCCACCGCCAACCTCTTTGACGATCCGGAACGAATCCCCATTGCGGAAGACGAGCGCATCATCCCCGGCAGCCCTTATGGGGAGTCCAAGTTTATCATCGAGCGATACCTCTATTGGCTGTCGAAAGTATATCCCTTTTTCCAATATGCCACTTTACGTTATTTCAACGCCGCCGGAGCAAGCCCCGAGCGCGGTGAAGACCACACTCCGGAGCTGCATCTGATACCGCTGGTCCTGCAAGTGGCACAGGGCAAGCGAGAGAAAATATCGATGTTCGGGGATGACTACGACACCCCCGACGGCAGCTGCGTGCGGGACTACATCCATGTCGTCGACCTGGCTCAGGCCCACATCCTCGCCCTCGGTGCGATTGAGTCGGAAAACAAGGTCTACAACCTCGGCAATGGCAAAGGCTACTCCGTCAAAGAGGTCATCGAGACCGCACGCGAAATCACGGGTCATCCGATCCCCGCGGAAGTCTGCGGTCGCCGTGCCGGTGACCCCGCGACGCTCATCGCTTCCAGCGAAAGAATTATCTCCGAACTCGACTGGCAGCCTGAATTTCCGGCACTAAGCCAAATCATTGAAACCGCATGGGCATGGCATCAAAAACACCCCAATGGCTATGGAGACTGATCACGCAGAAACAGAGATTCACGAAAAACTGCTGTCGCTTGCTCATGCAAAGGGGTTGGATATTGACGGCGGTCAGGTCAGGCGCAGCTCATCACGGTTTTGCCTCGGTATTGAGCACGGCGACTACAATGGCCTTGAGCTTTTCGGCGTCGGTACCGACCGGTTTATTTGGCTTGCCTACAAGGCCAACAGGCTCGGGCGTATCCGTATATTCAGCGAAAATTTCCCGGAAGACGGTGTCGTCGATATCTCGTTGCAATCCTCGCCCGATCCCGCCGATGTGGCCGACTCATGGGCACGCTTCCCACACGGCGTAAGCGCGATTCTGCGGGCTTCCGGCTACGCGCTCACGACAGGATTCGACGCCGTCTTGCTGGGTAATATACCGGGCGGCGGGATGTCCCGATCAGCCTCGTTAGCCCTCAACCTCCTTGCCACGTTCTTTGAAGTAAACCGGATAAGTGGCGCCGAGGGCATGGCCATGGTCGACTTGGCGCAGCGCGTGGAAACCGACTACATTGGTTCCCCCTGCGGCAAACTCGATCAAATCATGATCTACTATGCGAAGGCGGGCATGGGCACCTTCTACGATCCCACTTCGGGAAAAATCGAGCACATTCCTTTCGGCGGCGATGCAGATGCTTTCCGACTGGTGAGCCTTGATACCGGAACGAAACGCCCGGGACTGGAAAAATCCACCTATAAAGTGCGCCGAAACGAGTGTGATACCCTGAACGCGTTCCTCAGCAAACATATGGAAACAACGGTAGCCGGAATTTCCCGGGAGCCGGAGTACCGGAAGGCCATCGCTCTGCTTGACCAACACGGCCACGGCTCTCTGCAAATGCGCCTCAAGTATCTCTACGAGGCACGCCAGCGTTTCCATGGCACCCTGCGCTTCTGGCGCGAAGGTGATGTCGCCGCCATTGGCGCAAACTTCCGTGCCGACGGTATCAGCCTGCGCGATGATTACGTCATCAGCGGGCCGGAGTTGGAATCGATGTGCGATATCGCCCGCACCGTGGAGGGCGTCTATGGCGAGCGCATGTTGGGCGGTGGCGACAAAGGCGCGGCGGGTGCCATCATCCGCACCGATGCCCTATCCCGTCTCAAGGCTGCTGTCGCCCGTGCCTACCCGCTTTGCCATCCGGCCTACGCCGATACATTCGCCGTGCATGGCTGCCGTTCGGTCGACGGCATCACCTGCCAACCCCTCATCGACAGCTAGCGCCTCTCCCTCAGGGCCTCGCGGCCACTGGACAGGCTCCGGATATCCCAGCCTTGAGAACCAAGTCTGCGTTTATCTATCAAGGTTGCTCGGCTCGCCACTTGAAAAAGTTTCGTGCATTCTCCGGATCGAAGGGGACGAACAATTCCACCTCTGTCGGATCCGAGCCGGTCTCTGAAAGGATGAACGCGCCGTTTTGCGGCTCTATCGGGCCTGCGCCGATGCGTTGCGCGACGACTTCCCACCATTCTTCGCTCAAATCGGTGCTGTGCAATAGGTAGAGGTCTACGTCGCCCCGGTCATCGAAACGGTTCAAGGTGACGACCCACCCGGGCTCGCCATCAATCATTTCCCAGTGACCGGTCACGGGGCCCAAAGGCGTCAGCGGATTTTGCCCGAGGGCATACCTAAGAAGATTGGGGACGCCGTAGCCGCCATAATCGTCTGCCGGACCTCCAATCAAACCAACGCCTCCGAATTCATCGACCCAAAGGAGGTAGGAAGTCACCGTAGGCGGGCTGTCATCCCCGATTTTCAGGCGGTAGGCGACTTCCACGTGGAAGAGGTGAACGGAGGCGAACGACCAAGTGTCGGGATTCCCCCAATAGTAGAGGCGCACCTCATGCTGGGTGGCGTAAGCGGTGGACATGGTGCTGGAGAGCTCGAAGGCGCTGCTCGCTCCAGTTTGGTTGGAGAATGCCGGCGAACCGATGAGGTCGCCCGTGTCATAGCCGTCGCCGTCGGCATCGTAAGCAAACTGAAAGTTCGTTGCCGATGTCCCGAAATCACGCCACTGCTGCACGGTGATTGCATCAATGGTAAACTCAGCCGAATCCAGGCCGGTCGAATCCAGCTTGATGGCGATAAAGGCACCTTGTTCTATCGCGTCGCTGGCCGTGGACGCGTTGTAGGGGCCATTCCGAGGGCCCTTGGAGTAAAGGATTTCAGTGCCGGGGCCGACATAGGCAGTCTCATACCAACGGGTGAGAGACACATCGCCGTTGAATCCTGTCCGGCTCACGGAAAGCTCGACAACACCGTCGTCAACAATGGAGTCAGCCCATTCTGCGTTACGGCTCAAGGAGGAGTAATCGGCAAATTCACCACCGGCTTCGCCGGTTGTGTTGCCAACGATATCGATGATGTAGGTCGCATCCTCAATAGGCGTCACCGCGACCTCCACACTCATTGCCGATTCGGCGGCATTGAGGCTCACCGCCGTCACCACGTAGAAATAGGTGGTATCGTTGACGAGGCCCGGGTCGACAAATTCGCTCACCGTCAGGCCTTGGGCAATCGGGGTTGCCGCGTAGCTACCGCTCTCGGTCCCGCGATAGACATTGTAGCTGGCAAAATGGGCCTCGGTGTTGTCGTCCCAGTCGAGTCTCACCCATGCGTTACCCGGCCTGGCCTTCAATCCCGTTGGGGTCGCGGGGGGACCGAAGGTGACGGAGCGCTCCACGCTCGGGAGCGATTCGTTGCCGTCTGTATCCACGGCGGTGACGACGTAGTAATAGGTCGTGTTGTCCAAAACGTCCTCGTCCACGTAGGCGCTGACCGTCAGCCCCTGGGCAATCGGCGTTTCGTCGTAGGTGCCGCTTTCCGTTCCGCGATAGACGTTGTAGCTGGCAAAATTTTCCTCGGTACTATCGTCCCATGCGAGCGTCGCCTGCCCGATGCCGGGGGCGGCGGTGAATCCCATAGGGGCCATGACCTCTCCCGCCATCCTCAGCCGGTAGGCCGCTTCGACATGGAAAAGGTGAACCGACGCCGCCGACCAGGTGTCCGGTTGCCCCCAGTAATAAAGGCGGACTTCGTGTTGGTTCCGGAAAGCGGTGGTCAGGGCGCTGGAGACCTCAAAAGAATGGATCGCTCCGGACTGATCCATGAACACGGGTGAACCGATCAAGTCGCCGGCGTCGTAGCCGTCGCTGTTGGCATCGTAGGCGAGCTGAAAGTTGGTCGCCGATGTCCCGAAATCGCGCCACTGCTGCACAGAAATCGCTTCAAGGACAAACTCATCCGAATCGAGTCCGGTCGAATCGAGCTTAATGGCGATGAAGGCGCGTTGGGCGATCGCCTCGCTGGCGTTGGACGCACTATACTGTCCCGCCGGCGATGATTTTGTATAAACGATTTCAGAGCCGGGTCCCCCGTAGCCAGCCTCATACCAACCCGTGATCGAAACCTGCCCATCAAAGCCCGTCCGGCTGACGGACAGCTCGACCAACCCGTCATTGACCGTTGAGTCCCCCCAGTGGGCATTGCGGCTCAGCGAGGAATAATCGGCAAAATCTCCGGAGGGTTGCCCGAGATTGTTGCCCACGATGTCGATGATATAGGTGGCGTCTTCCGTGGGCGTCGCTGCGACCTCTGCACTCGTCTCCGATTCGTTGCCGTTCAGATCCACGGCAGTCACCACGTAGTAGTAGGTTGTGTCGTTCACGACGCCCTCATCCCGAAACTCACTGACCGTCAGGCCCTCGACAAGGGGGGTGGCATCATAAACGCCACTTTCCGTTCCCCGATAGACGGTGTAACTCGCCAGATCGACTTCGACGTTGTCGTCCCAAGCGAGCCTCACCCATTCGTTGCCGGGTGCGGCTCTGAATCCCCTGGGGGCGGCCGGCGGACCGAACGTGACGGAGCGCTCCACGCTCGCCGCCGATTCGTTTCCGAGAACGTTCACGGCGGTGACGACGTAGTAATAGGTCATGTGGTCAGCAACGCTGGTATCCACATATTCGCTCGCGGTGAGCCCCTCCGCGAGCGGGGTTGCGCCATAGACACCACCTTCGGTTCTGCGATAGAGGTTGTAATAGGCGAGATCAGATTCGGTATTATCGGCCCATTCGAGCAGAACCTCCTCAATGCCGGCAACAGCCCTGAAGCCGCGGGGAGCCCCCGGCGGCACAAGCAAAGGATCCATCGGCGTGGCGGCCCGCTCCGTGCTCGGATTCGATTCCTTATCGCCGGTAAATACGGCGGTCACCGCATAATAGTAGGTGACCCCGTTGACGACATCCGTGTCAACATACTGGCTTTCCGTGAGACCGTCAGCAAGCGG
>SKLD01000253.1 GCA_007123395.1 Opitutales bacterium | reverse complement strand
TTTCTCTGCGTATCGCACGACATGTTCATGGTGCAGCGGCTCTGCCGGCGCGGGATTGTTCTCAACGAAGGGCGTGTGGCGTGCGATGACACCGTCGCGGAAGCCATCAACACGTATTACCGGTTGCACTGGAGCGGAGGGAGCGGCGGGCCCGCCGGCAAGGCATTACCGGCAACGACCGCGGTCGCCGCCCGCGGAGACGGCGGCAAACTGCGGTGCGCCGAGGCCGGGCACAATGATTGGACGCCGCTCGAGTTATCGACCAAACACCGGACGGGGGACGGGCGGGTGAAGATTGAGCGTATCCTCACGAAGCCGGCGATCCAGGGCGGTTTCGGGGCCGGAGAATGGATTGCGGTGCAGGTGGAGATATTCGCCCGCGAGACGGTGGACGTGTTTGATTTCGGTTTCGGCTTCCGGGACCGCACCGGCCAGCTCATCGGGGGTTACCACTCGTTTTACACAGATGAATCCTTCGCCATCGCGGCGGGCGAGCGACGGAAGGTCACTTTCCGTCTAAAGCTCGACCTCGTTCCGCAAACCTACCTGCTGATCGCCGGCATTGCGATCAACAACTCGCACAACCAATGGGTCGACATCGACTGCCTGTGGGATTGCGCGAGCGTGACCCTCTACGGGCCGGACACGTATTGGGGGCTTACGACACTGCCCGCCGGCGACATCCGTTACGAACCCTCCGCCTCACCGGCCGCAGTCTCCTCAACCATTTCGAATCATGGCACTTGAACGAATCGATCCCTTTGACCGCGAAGATCCCTTTTGCGTGGATCACTTGATGCGTTACGCATGGGCCGCGCGCGCGGCGGAAGGGAAGCGAGTCCTTGACGCCGCGTGCGGAACGGGTTTCGGCACGGTCGTTCTCGCCCACGGCAACGCGGGGCACGTAGTCGGCCTTGATCTCTCGGAAGAGGCGGTCTCCGGCTGCCGCGACAACTGGAGCGTGTCCAACGCGGAGTTTGTGACGGGGGACGTCGCCCGCATCGAAGACCTCGGCATGGAGGCTTTCGATATGGCGGTCACCTTTGAGACGCTGGAGCACGTGCCCGATCCATGGGCGGCGCTGCGCTCGCTCAAAGGCGCGATGCGCGAAGGCGGCCTTTTGCTTGGGTCCGTGCCGGGCGAGACCGACGCGGACAGTGACAACGAGTTCCACCTGCACCGGTTCGGCCGCGAAGAGCTTTCGAATCGTTTGCGTGGAGAGTTCCGGCACGTGAAGGTGTTTCGTCAGCTTTTCCGCATTGCGTCGTTCGTTGAGGAGTTGCCGGAATCTCCGGCGCTTCCGGTGGAGTGGCGGAACTGCCGGATGATGCAGATCGACTTCGGGCATGCGGACGAGGCGGCCGATACCTACCTCTTTGCCGTTTCGGATGCGCCCTTGCCGGAGTTGTCCGCCGGTGCGGGGGCGGTTTCCCGGCAGGCATGGTATGAATGGTCGCGGGAGATGCGGAGCGCTTTTGCCGGTGCGAAGGCGGCTCACGCGGAGCTGCGGGAGTTGCACCGGCGCTACCGTGCTTTGTTCGTTGAAAAGGGGGACCTTCAGCGGCAGTTCACCAACGTCCTCGGATGGGGCCAGTACCATTATGAGCAATGCCACGGACGCACTCCGGAGCAAAGCTACCTCGACACGATCCGGAAGGCGACTTCGGAGAGGGAGGAAACGCTGTCGCGCCACGTCGGCGAGTTGCAGGCGGAACTGGAGAAGATATGCGGCGAAATCGCCGAATTGCGCGACGAGCTGGGTCGGACCGGCGCGCTCCGCAGCGGGGAAGCGGCGAAAAGGCGCCGCGACTTCGGAAATTTATTGGAATCGCGGCAGGATCAAAAAATCTGATCGATTCTACCATGACACCTACCACTGTCGCCGTCATCACCCGGACCAAGGACCGTCCGCTCTTTCTCCAGCGAGCGATGCGCTCGGTGCTTGCCCAAACGCACGGCGACTGGATCCACGTCATCGTGAACGACGGGGGCGATCCCGCGCCGGTGGACCTGTTGGTGCGCAGTTTCGAGGCGGAATACGCCGGGCGGGTGCGGGTTGTGCACCACGCGGAGAGCCGGGGCATGCAGAACGCGTCGAATGCCGGTTTGGACGCGGCGGATTCGGAGTTTGTCGTCATCCACGACGACGACGACAGTTGGGAACCCGATTTTCTGGAGGTTGCTGTCGCTTTTCTGGAGGAGGAGGGACCGGACAGCGCGGTGCGCGGAGTGGTCACGCAGACGACGCAAATCCTCGAGGAGATCACGGTGACGGGGGAGTTCCGCGAGGAGCGGCGGCTGCCCTATCATCCCTTTGCGTATGTAAACATGGCGGAGATGCGGCAGCGTAATCTGTTTCCGCCCATTGCGTTCCTCTACCGCCGCTCCGCGCACGAGGCGGTCGGACGTTTCCGGCAGGAGTTCGACGTCCTCGGCGACCACGACTTCAATCTCCGCTTTCTGCGGCGCTTTGAGATCGGGGTGGTGCCGACCTTCCATGCGCTCTATCACTGGCGGCACGGCAGCCAGGGCAACACGGTCACCTCAGGCCGGGAGATTCACCGGCGGAAGCTCTGCCGGATGAAGAATGTTTATTACCGCGAGTCTCTCGATGATCCGGAGAGCGCGGTCGGCAGCATCGACGAGATCACGATCCCGCCGCCGGCCACTCGCGACATGGGGCCTTTCCGCATTCGCCGGGAGGATACGGCGCCGCCCGCGGCGATGCCGGACTTCCGCCGGGAGTTCCGCTTCTCGGCATTGTCGCTCGACGTCTTCGACACCGTGCTGAAGCGCCGCTGCCACCACCCGAAGGATGTGTTCCAGTTCATGGAGCACCGTGCCTCGGGAGAGGCCGGATTGCCGGAGGCCCCCTACGCGCTCGCCCGTGTCCGCGCTGAGGAGGGGCTGCGCGAGCGCCTCGGCCGCGAAGTCACGCTGGATGAGATCTACGGCGAGCTGGAGCGGCTGCTCGGTCTTGGGGCGGACGGCGCGAAGAGGCTGATGGAACTGGAGCTTCGGGTGGAACGCGACCTGTTTTACGCCGACCCGCGGTGGACCGCGCTCTACGCGCAATATCGGGAGGCCGGCGTCCCCGTAGTCTTTGTTTCCGACATGTATCTGGACTCCGCGACGATCAGCGGTCTCCTCGAGGTGAACGGGTTTGCGGAGCCCCGGGTGTTTGTCTCCTCGGAGCTTCGCCTCACAAAGCACGACGGGGAGTTGCTGCCGGAAGTGGCGCGGCAGCTCGATGTGGCACCGGAGGAAATCCTGCACGTCGGCGACAACTTCCACAGCGATTGCATGAAGGCCCTGCAGGGTGGATTCCAAGCCTATCATTGGGGGCCGCGGCACGCCTTCCTTCCGTGGTACGCCGAAGTCACACCCGACTACTACGAACCCGCCGACACGCTGAGCCCGCGCATTATGGGGCAGGTTCGCGTGCGTGGTGAAGAGCGGTCGTGGGAGGACAGCGAGTTGCTCGAAAGGCTCGGCTACGAGGCCGCCGGCCCGCTCTACCTCGCCTACATGCTTTGGGTCGTGCGCGAGGCGAAGAAAGACGGTTTCCGCCGCCTTGTTCTCCTCGGTCGGGATGGATACTACTGGGAAAAAGCACTGGAGATTCTTTCCGAAAGCAAAGACCCCGGCATCGAATTCGCTTATCTGCACGCCTCCCGCAAGGTCATCAACTTCGCTTCCTTCGACCGGCTCGACGACGAGGCGTTGGAATTTCTCATGACACCCAATCCGGCCCTGCGCGTGCGGGACTTCATTGACCGCACCGGGCTGGAGGCGGACAAATACCTCGATGCCATGCGCATGGCGGGATTCGCCGATCCGGAGGAAGTCCTCACCAACGAGATGGGCGGCCAGTACACGGACAGCGGTCATCCGGCCAAGCTCCGCCGCCTCTTTCTTCTCGTCGAGGCTGACCTGCGCAAGCTCTTCGCGCGCGACCGCGCGGGCTTCCGGCAGCTTCTCGACGAAGTCTCCTTTGATCCCGCCGAGAGTGCCTTTGTCGACATTGGCTGGCGTGCGTCCTCGGTCAAACCGATGCACCGGATCGTCGATCCGGGTGCTGCCGGTTGTATTACGGGATACTATTTCGGCACATGGCGGGAGGCCGAGCCTGGTAAGAAGCCTGTCCGTATTAAGTCGTTCTTCATGCATCTCGGCGAACCCGCGCAGCATGAGGCGCTCATCCGCGAATCCGTCAATTGGATCGAGTCGCTGCACTCCGCCCCCTACCCGACGCTGCTCTCCCTAAGCCCGGGCGACAGCGACGTAACACCGGAATTTTCCTCTAGGCAACGCGGCGGATTTTCTCCGGAACAGCAGGAGCGTATTTGGGCGGGCGCGGAAGCCTTTTTGCGGGGGTTTTCGGCGACCAGCCTCCCGGATCCCGGCGAACGCGGCGGCTTTGCCTATATCTTCCTCGTTCTCAAGCGCCTTGTCTGCGAGCCGAGCCCCGCCGAACTGGCCGCATGGGGTTCGCTCGAACATTCCGACGGTTACGGCATCGAGGTCTACAAACCGCTCGTTCAACCGGTTCCCGAGAACGCCGGGGGCGAAGAATTGATGGCTGCATATCGTGCCTCGAGCTGGCGCCGGGGTTTCCTTGCCTCGCTCTCCGACGAGCGGCGGGATTTCGTCCTCGAACGCCTCGAGGCCACCAAGCCCAAGACCTTCGAGGAACTCCGCGCCGACCTCGAGTGGAAAATCAAGCAGAACGACCAACTATGGGCCGAGAACGCGCGCCTCAAATACGAAACGGAAGTCCATGCCCGGCAATCCGCCGAACTGCGCGAGGTCGTCGCCCGCCTCAACCGCGCCAACGACAAACTCGACGGCGACCTCAAGTGGAAGTCCCGCCAGACCGAGGAGTTCTGGGCCGAGAACAACCGGCTGCAAAACGAGGCGAAACAGTTAACGGCCGGAATCGAAGCGGCGCGCGCGGAGACGACCACCAAGGCCGCCGAACTGGAAGCGGCGCGGGGCGAAACCGCCGCCAAGGCCGCCGAACTGGAAGCGGCGCGGGGCGAAACCGCCGCCAAGGCCGCCGAACTGGAAGCGGCGCGGGGCGAAACCGCCGCCATGGCCGCCGAACTGGAGTCGGCGCGCGCGGAGATCGCACGACTGGAGTGTGCGTTCCGCAAGCGGGGTCAGACCTTGAAGGCCTTTTTCCTCGCCAAACCGCCGGAACCGGAGTGAACCCAACGCGCCGGGCTCCGCCGCATGCCGTGCCGCCGCCCGTGCCTTATTAACGAGTTTTTTCATGACATCCCATATCGACACTGCTCTCGCTTACCTCGAAGGAACGTCAAGGGACCTCCGGGACGCTCACCGCGCCTACCGCGTCCTCATGCGCCACGCCCATCTCACGGACTTCTTTCAGGGTGGGAAGCCGGTGCTCGTCAAGGAGCTGCGGAACGGACCGGGGGAGTACCCGCGCGTCCGTTCCGGTGCTCGTCAAGGAGCTGCGGAACGGACCGGGGGAGTACCCGCGCGTC
>SKLD01000048.1 GCA_007123395.1 Opitutales bacterium | reverse complement strand
CTTTCATGGTGCGCCGGGATTCGGATTTTTGTAGAGAAAGCGAATGTATCTTTTTTCGATCAGCTTCTTTTGCGCGGATGTCCACTTGTTTTTTTCTTTTTCAGTAAAGCCGACGCGCGGGGGGCGGACATTTCCAAGACCAGGCGGTCTTCGGAGCCCCGGCTTTGAGGCTGCCGCCGGGACGGGGATGCATTGAGAACAGGCTCGGTCCCAGAAAGCCGTCTGCCCACCGAGTCAGCCTCTTATCCGCGTTTGCTTGAGGTCAACGGCACGTGGTCGTCCACGCGGTTTTGCCAGTTTTCGAGGCGCTGGGTAAGTTCGCCTATCAACTGGCGGTGCGAGAGATCGTTGGCGAGGTTGCGGAGTTCGAAGGGATCTTCGCGCAAATTGAAAAGTTCGGGCTCTCCGAGCTGCGGGCTCGTGCTGTAGCGCCAGCCGTCCGCCGTGATTATTGTGCGGACCGGCTCCGTCAGGGCGGCGAGGTAGCGTTCGCGCGTGCCGGCAATTGCCTTTTGCTCATCGCGCAAGGTGGCACGGGCGAGGGCTTCGAAGTGGTCGGGGTGTTCGTTCCATGAGACTAGGATGTCTTCCTGTAAACGGATGTCGTCCCCGCCGAGGAGGGAGGCGCGGCTATGCCCGTGCAGTTGTGCATTGTGCACCGCGCCCATGAGTTCAAGCAAGGTGGGCACGAGGTCGATCTGGCTGAAGGGACCGCTGATTCGCTGCATCTTGTTTTGACCCGGCAAGCGCAGGACCAAGGGCACCCGGATGGACTCCTGATTCATGACGGATTTGCCGAGGATGCCGTGGCTGCCCATCATCTCGCCATGATCGGAAGTGAAAACGATGATGGTGTTTTCCGCCTGCCCATTGGCCTCGAGCGCGGCGAGGATGCGCCCCACCATCTCATCGACGAGGGTGCAGGAGCCCCGGTAAGCGGCTGTCATTTGCCGCCACCCGGTTTCGCCCGTGAGGTCATACCATTCAAAGCCCTCGCGGCGGAAGCGCTCCGTGCGAAGGCGGAGGGGAAGCCCGTCGCCCGCCTGCGGTCCGAAATTCTCCGGCAGGCGGAGGGTTGCCGGATCGTATTGTCCCGAACGCGGACCGAAGAACGGCATGTGCGGTTCGAGAAAATTCACATAGAGAATGAAGGGATCGCGGCCTGCTTCGGCGAGGAAACGGGAGGCCTGTTCCGCCGCGAAGGCGGGCTTGCCGAAAGCTTCGGGTAGACAACACGCGCGGTCGCGGCTGAAGCGGTGCCCGTCGTCCGGCTTGAAGCCGTGCCCCCGCAGCCACGTATTGTAGTGAGAAACGGCGCCTGTGTCGCGCCCTTCCCGGTAGCCGGAGAAATATTGATCCTCCGATCCGATCCACTCATCGAAACCATGCTGCGCGAAGATTTCGTCTCCGAGGTGCCACTTTCCGTGGTAAGCGGTGCGGTAGCGCGCGCGTATTTCCGCAGGTAAAAGCTCGGGGAGGCAGCGGATATCGAGAGGCAACCGGATGTTGTTGGACATGGCCCCGTGGGCATGTGGATACAGTCCCGTCATGAGACTGCCGCGGGAGGGGGTACACACCGGTTGCGTGCAGTAGGCTTCTTCAAAAAAGCAACTCCGCGAGGCAAGACGGTTGATGTTCGGCAGGGAAACATCCCCCGAGAAGAGGGTATCGAATCGCTGCTCGTCCGTGAGGACGAAGAGGAGGTTGGGCGGGGAAGTGTGGTGCATGGAAATTGAGGTTAGTGTTCGGCGGCGAAATTGTTTTTGCAAGCGCGGACGTCGTGCAACCTCGCGCGGCGGACCGCATTCGGATTCGGACTGATGGGCTCCCCGAGTTTGCTTGACAAGACAACCACCTCCAGTGATCACTCGGTTTTCCCCGTTTTTCATCCTCATGTTTTGTCGATTCCCTCCGTTTTTCCTTGGCTGTTTTCTGGCGGCGGCTTGCCTGAGCGGGCAAAGCTGGCCGCAGGCCGGCATCACGTTCACGCACAACAACAGCGAATGGGCTTACTGGGTTCCGGAGGATGCCCCGGCCGGCGAGACCCTGCGCGTTATCGTGCGGATGCGCGGCGCGGGCGTGGGCATTGAACGACGCTCCGAGATCATGGATGCCTTGACGGAGCGTGGCGTGCACGCCGTCGTCGTGACCAATGCGAATTCCTACCGCGAAGTTCTCGCGGCGGAGTTGGTGGATCAGTTGCGTGGCCCGCCGCACGACCTCAATGTGCATGACGATATTGTGCTTACGGGCTTCTCACGCGGCGGCCAGATGACCAACCGCATTATGCAGCAAATGCCGGACCGGCTTTTTATGGCGGCACCGCAAAATGCAGTTGGCACGACGCCAAGCGGACGACTTTTGCTGAACATCGACACCAATCAAGGCGGCTGGACCGACATCGAGAAGGGGCCCAGCGCCCCGGACACGACGGGATGGACCGGTTCGGCCACGACGGTCGGCCTTGGCGAGCCCGCTGTGCCCGCTGCGCTCGGGGTTCCGGTGCTCAACATCATGGGCATGAACGACACCACGCGTTACCCGCCCACGCATTTCATGAACATGGAGATGCAGTATCTTTTCGAGCATCCTCACTACGAAACGTTTTGGGCGCCGGGAGGGCACTCCACCCAACACGTGGCGCAATTGGCCATCGTCGACATGATGCTGCGCCTTGAAAACCACCCAGAAAACAGCCCGCCGACGGCAAAGATCGACGGTCCGCGCGTGATCGTCGTGAACCCCGGCACCCGGCACACGCTGACGGCCACGGCAACCGACGCGGAGGACGACGACGGGGATCTCCAGCTTTTCTGGCAGCAGGCGAGCGTGGAGTCGCACGACTTCCGCTCCACCGACCAGCACAGCTACGCGGCGCGCTACATCGACGGCGTCGACGGTTGGATTCCCATCCACAACAACGCCGCCATCCGCCCCAGCCGCGAGCCCGGAGGCGTCATGGGGCCGGGACAAATCCTGAGCCGCACCAACAGCTTCACTTTCACGGCGCCGACAGTGGACGAGGACACACCCGTCTGGATTGAGTTCCGCGCGCGCGATTCGCACGGTTTTTCGCAGACGGACTCCGTGCTTGTTGTCGTCAACGGGCCGCCGCGCATCCTCGAAGGCCCCGTCGACCGGCGGACGATTCTGCGCGACCATCCGGTGCCCCTGCGCTACCGTGCCCTCGACATTGATTCGGCTTCTCTTTCATGGTCGGTGGAGAGCGGTCCGGCGCACGGCACGCTCGAATTCATCGAAAGTGCCGGGGAGTTCGCCGAACTCGTCTACACGCCGTCGCCGGGCTATCTCGGCGACGACTCTTTTGTCCTGCGCGCGACCGACGGCCTCGGCCTGCACAGCAATGTAAACGTCGAGCTGACCGTCACGGAAACATCCGTTGTCATCCCCGCCGAGATGAACGCCCTGCAGCAACGTTCCACGGACCAAGCCGGCTCCTTGAAGGACGGCGCCACCATGGAACTGAAGACGGGTCCGCATCCCGCTTGGATGGATTTTCGCTCGGCCTACATCCGCTTTCCGCTCGACGCCGTGGCGGGCGAAACCGTCTCCGCCGAGGCCCTTGTGCATGTCAACGCCCGCAACCGCGATTCGGGTGCCGATATAATCACCGTCTACCGCATGCCGGCGGACCCGTGGGACACACGGGATGGTCTCGCTTCGACGTGGGGCATTATCGAGCCGCTTCCCGGAGCGGAACGCATCGTGGGCACCTTTTCCGTGGACGGGCCGGGCGTGTATTCCGTGGATGTCACGGAGGCGGTGGAGGCTGCCGTCGCGGCCGGCGAACGTTCGCTCACCCTTATGTTCCGTAGCGACACTAACGACGGACCCTCCTACGCCTCGCGCCACTGGCCCGACCCCGGCCTTCGCCCGCGCCTCAAGGTTGTCTCGTCCGGTTCGCCGTTGCCTCCGGCCGGGACATTTGCCACTTGGATCGAGGGCTTTCCGGACGTACCCGCCGACCAACGTGGTCCCCTCGACATGCCGGCGGGCGACGGCGTGTCCAATATTGTGAAGTTCGCCTTTGGTCTTGCCGCCGATGTTCCCTTCGACGGCACGCGGGCCGGCATCGACCAAGCAGGAATGCCGTGGCTCGACACCGGCGGGGATGGAGCGTCGGCGGGCGAAAGGCGCCTCCGCTACCAACGGAACCCGGCCCTTGCCGACGAACTGGAATACCTTCCCGAGTGGTCCGAAAATCTCCGCGATTGGCAGTCCGGCTCCCTTCAGAAGACTGTCGTCCCCAATGCCGACGGCACCGAGCACGTAAAAGCCAGCCTCGACCTCGACCCCCCGCCCGGAAAACTCTTCATGCGCCTGCGCCTTGAATACCTCGGCGAAACCATGATCCCGTAAATTCTCCCTCTCCCTCTCCCTCTTCCTCTCCCGCCTCGACGGCACGGTGGAAGAGGGGAGGGGGCAAAGACGTTTGGCACTCTACTGCGCGGGTGTTGAAATCCGACCGTTCAAGGGACCCGGAAAGTCCGGCGACGGTTGCTGGGCTCGAATTGAGGTGATTTTGGTTGATTTGAGCCTGGGAATTGCAAAGCTCTGGTCATGTCGGCCCGTGGAAACGCAGCTTTCGCCGTTTTTTCCAGAAGATACGCCGCAACTCCGGAGTATCGGGCATCTCCCGTTCATGGTACTGTGGTAGAGTGTGAGCAAGTTTGATGCCCTTCTACGCCCATACAAAGACCCGCCCCGACGGCACGCCCGCGCCATCATGCGACTGGGAGCCGCTGTTCTCGGAGGATTGCGGCACGCTGTCGGGCCAGCCTTGCCCCGCCTGCGCCAACCTCGACCCCCGGCACGGGCACCTCGAAACGACGCGGCCCTTTCATCCCAACCGTTCCGGTCGTAAAAACCGCCCTCAACCGTCGCGTCGCTATGGCCGACCCTCCCTCTTGGCGGCATCGATTTCCTCCGAAGTCAGAAATCCTTTGGCCCGCGCCCTCAAGGCATCGGACTCACGGATTTCCCGCTCCACACGGGCGGCCCGCTCTTCCGCGCTTTCCCCGAAGCCCATTTGGCTCAAATCCGCAATCGCCTGCTGGTTCAAACTCCGCCGGTTGCGGCGCGCCCGCTCCTTTAAGCGCGCATGCACCTCGTCCGGCATATCCCGTATCGTCATCGTCCTCATAATCAAATCACCTTAATTTAGACCGCTGCAGCCAAAACGCAAGCATTTCGCAATCATGCCCTACGGAATCAAACTCCATATCTCCGGCGACTTCGCCTGTTTCACCCGCCCCGAAATGAAGGTCGAGCGCGTCTCCTACGACGTCATCACACCCTCCGCCGCACGCGGCATTCTCGAAGCCATCTACTGGAAGCCCCAGATCCGGTGGGTCATCGACCGTATCCATGTGCTCAAGCCCATCCGCTTCACCAACATTCGGCGCAATGAGGTCGGCGCAAAGGCTTCGGCACCGTCGCGGGCGGCAATGGCCGGGCACACGGTCGCCACTCCCGGCATTCTCATCGAGGAAAGCCGACAACAACGCGCCTCCACCCTCCTCCGCGATGTG
>SKLD01000337.1 GCA_007123395.1 Opitutales bacterium | reverse complement strand
GGCGAAGTCGCGGCGCAACGCCCGCGTGCGGCGGCGCAACAAAATCCGCGGCCAGACGCAGTCCCAGGTACCGGAGGTATGGGGCACGCTCGGCATGGACGGCGCGCGCGCCCTCGCGTGGAGCGGACGCCTGCGATACTCCGCCGAGGGCAACCGCCGCTCGCTCCCGGAAGAATCCATGCCCGTCACCTGCGAGGAAATCCGCCTCATCCGCGAAACGGTGCCGGAGGCGTCCGAACGCAACCGCAAGGTCCTCGAGCGCTACATCAGCTTCGAAGACATCGAGTTTGAAGACCTTCCCGAAACCATTGCCGAAGACGACATTCCCCGCCTGCGCCTCACCCTCATGCTCGGCCCCGACGAGGGCGCGCTCGTCTACTACCAGCTCTACCCCCTCAAGAAGACCATCGGCAAGAAGGCCCGCGACGAGGTCGAACTCGAATACATCCAGCCAAAGCCCACGAAGGCGCACCAGTGCGAGGGGCGCGACCGGCTCCACTACAGCATCCCCCTCCTTGCCGCCAAGCGTATCGACGAGGCCGACGACGGCACGCTCCACTACACCGCACCGCGTGTGCATGAGCGCTTTGTCGTGAAAATCCTCACCTTCAAGCGGCACAACGCCGAGTCCGAAAGCGTTCTCCGCCGCCTCCACTACCACATCTGGGGGCACACCCACGAACTCGTCCGCTGGAATCCAGCTTCCGCCGCTTTCGAGGTTGTCGACGGCAGCGCCCTGCGCCCCGACACCCGCACCCTCTTCCTCATCCACGGCACGATGTCGTCGACCAACACTGCCTTCGCCGGCCTGATCGACGGCGGCGACCGCTCGTGGATCGCCAAAGCCCACACCGCCAACAACGGACCCTACGGCCAGATCATCGGCTTCAACCACCCCACCTTCTCCGAGGACGCCGCCGCCAATACCGCCGCCTTCCTCGACCGTCTCCCGTCCAACTTCGAGTTCCACGGCGGCGTCGACCTCATCACCCACAGCCGCGGCGGTCTCTTCGGCAAATACCTCGCCTTTAACGCCTCGCCCCTGCACATCCGCCGCGGTGCCCTCGCCGCCTGCGCCAACGGTGTGGGCTTTTTCACGACCGCCCGCCGCCTCGCCAAGCTGCTCTCCGTCCTGCGCACCACGACCAGCGCCGCGCCCGTCCTCAAGGGACTCATGGCCCTCGCCCAACACTCCGGCGAGTTTCTCATGAACCAGCCCGGCGCGCGCCTCATGACCCCCGGCGGCGACCGCCTCCAAGACGTCCTCCGCTCCCCCGCCGGTCCCAACCCGCCCGCGTTCCTCCCCGTCGTCGGCAACTTCAGCCGCGAACTCGTCGCCCAACACCGCTTCTACCGCCGCTGGGCCGAACGCGGGCTCGACCTCCTCCTCAAACCCATCCTCGGCCGCCGCCACGACTGGGTCGTCGGCACCGCCGAGCAATACATCGTCGCCCCCGAATGCTACCCGGACGGCTGGGCAGCGGAGGACCTCAAGGGCGCGCGCATCCACACCGCCCGCCACTCCGGCTACTTCGTACCCAAAAACGGCGACGTCACCAACCCCGCCCCCGCCCGCATCGAACGCTTCCTCCGCACCGGGAGGGCATGGTAAGCTACCGAGGGAGCTTGCTTGCGGTTGATCCAACCCGTGACCGAACGGCATCGACTCCGCCGAATGGCTGCAGAGCATATCCGTACTTTTCGAAAACCAAATGAACCAGATCATCGAAGTGGCCGGGCAAATTCACCAAAGACACTGGAAGATGACTGGTAACGCCAGTCATGGCACCAAGTTGGCGCAACAAGTGAACAGAGAATGGCAAGAAGCATTGCGAAGAAACGACAGCGGGATAAACATTCGATTTGAGGTGCAAATTTCCGCATCTCTCAAACAACGAATTGATATTGTAGATGATGATGACCACACGGCATATGAGCTAAAGGTTTCTCCCAACAACGGCCACTTTGAATTTTACAAGGATATCTTCAAGATTCTGATCTACAACAAGAACAACGAACATAAGCTGAAGCGTCTGGTCTTTATTACACCGCTTGCCGCTTCCGAGAAACTGAAAAGAGGCCTTGGAAAGGAGTCGGTCGATGTGGTAAAGGAGTATGGTATCGCAGTTAAGATTGTCGGCATCTGAGTTGATTCGATTCGCAGCCGCAACCAGACCCTCCACCCGCCATACCATTTCAGTTACTGCTCGCTCACCCGCTCCTCGTTTCGACCAATTCACTCATGAACTGATCGAAATCCTCCAACCGCTCCTCAAGAACTGACTGCAACACGGGCAATTGAATAGCTTGGTAATTGTGGACGGCAAGATTTCGAAAACCCACCATCGCCTGCATGGACTTCAGCGAGGTATCGCTTAAACGCCCTTCTCAGTGCAATACGGAGAACGCCTCTCTTGAAGACTGAGGAACACCGTAACGGCACCGTGCGACCTCGTGCATGGCAAGATCGATTGCCGCCTCACAAGCCCTTTGCAGGTTCAGCACAATGGCATCCTGGACTGTGAAGTTTTTCAACCGCTCCGGATCGTCTTGGTAGTCCTCTCCAATGAGGCGAAGGCAACGCCGGATGATCTCGCGTTTATTGATGAAAACGTCGTCGGTCATGACATCGCCTCGAGAACCGGACGCCGCTCTTCGTTGAGGCGCGCATAATCCGAAAGCGCATACATCTCGAAATACGCGCGCGTTTCCGGCCGGTCCTCGTAGATACACACTCCGTTCACATAGACTTCCTTGCGCATCACCGTACTCGCCCCCCGCAGGTCGACGAGGTCGACATCAACACCCGTCTCACCGGCAAGCGCATTGCCCAGATCAAAAACACACACCGGATCGGCCTCGCGGTCGGCAAGGAAAGCCACGTCCACATCGCTTTCGGGAAAACGTGCGCCGCCTGCCGCCGTCGATCCGAATCGATAGATCAACCGTGCGCCGAAGGCCGCGCGCAGGCGCTCCACGATCGACCGGTCAATGGCGGCGAGATCCCATTCCATGCGGACAACGGTAGTCCGGGCGCCCGTGGTGGCGAGAAAAACTGCCTTTCCCGCCGCGAAATCACGGTATTCTCCGCCTTCGGCGTGACAGCGCTGCGGCTTTGCCCTTTGCTTACCGCTCTTTCGACTCCGTGCCGCCGCACGCGCCCGGGACCCACGCAGCAACCATGACAGCACAATTCCAATTTGTCGCCGGATCGGATGACTTCCTCGTCGCGCGCTCCGGCGCCGCCCGATGGGAGAAGCTCACCGTCGGCATCGACGACGAGTTCGGCCGCGAAATCGTCGACGGACAGGCGGGTGTCGTCGCCGAGGCGGAGGACGCCGTCGCACGCTTTATCTCCGCCGTGAGCACGATGCCGATGTTCGGCGACCGCAAAGCCGTCTGGTTCAAGGGCGTCAATTTCCTCGCCGACACCGTCGTCGGCCGCTCCGAGACGACGGAAAAGGCGGTGGAAAAGCTCCAGTCCGTCCTCGAATCCATCGACCCGGCGCAAGTGGGGGTCCTCATCACGGCGGCGCCGGTGGACAAGCGGCGGCGCGGCTTCAAGTGGTTCCAGAAACACGGCGACACCGAGATCGCCGAGGCCAAAAACGACCCCGCTGCCCTCGCCGCGCTTGTCGCGGCGGAGGCCGAGGCGCAGGGATGCTCCTTCGCCCCGGACGCCGTCGAGGCCCTCCTCGCCCGCATCCAGAACAACCCGCGCCTCGCCCTCGAAGAGGTGCGCAAACTCGCCACCTACCTCGGTGACGAAGGCGGCCCCGTCACCAAGCGGCACATCTTCGACCTCGTGCCGACTTTCGGCGAGGGCGACATGTTCGAGAGCGTCGAGGCCTTCTACTCTCTCGACCTCCCGTGGACGCTCGACGCCATCCGGCGCCACTTCTTTGTCGGCCACCACGCCCGGCCCATGATCACCTCCCTGCAGAACCGCAACCGCCTCCTCATCCAGATCAAGGCGCTCATGGAAGCCCGCGCCCTCCCCGCCCGCATCAACAAGGGCGCCCTCGAACAAGCGCAGCGCCGCCATGGCGACGCCTTCGGCGGCATCGAAGACAAAAGCAGCTTCAACATTTTCACCCAGCACCCCTTCTACCTCAGCCGCGTCGCCGCGGTCGCCCCCCGCCTCTCCCTCAAGCAACTCATCGAGTTCCAACACGAGTTCCTCGAGGCCTTCCGCGGCATCCTCGGCCGCCACGAGTCCGAACACGAGTCCGTCCTCCGCGAAACCGCCCTCCGCTGCCTCGGCTGAGGCCGAATCGCATTCGCGCAAGCACAGCGATTCAACAAACAACCCCAAAAATCCATCGTCGCCCAAGAAAAATTATCTACAACGTAATTTATTTGTTGTCGCGGGCAGGCGCGGCACGCTTCCCGTCAAGCCGACCGGTTTTGCCCAAAGCTCACGCCGCGAGCGACTCCCAAAGCGCGGCCAAATCCGCCGCCAAGGGAGCCTCGAACGTCAACCGCTCCACCCCAAGGTCGAAAACAAGGCGCGCCGCATGCAGAGCCTGTCGGAAGTGGTGCAGCCGCTTTGCGTGCTCTGATGTCCAGCCCGATTCGATAAACTTCAGGTAGAGCAGCGGATCGGGCCCGTATAGTTTGTCCCCCGCCACGGGATAACCTGCCCAAAGCGCATGCGCGCGGATCTGGTGTTTCCGCCCGGTGTGGGGAATCACCTCGACGAGGGTGCAGCCCCCGCGGTGCTCACGCGGGATAAACGTAGTCTGCGCCTTCTGTCCGCCGCCTGTTTGTCCGACCCGTTGTTTCACGACAACCGGGGAGTCCACATCGCGCTCCAACGCGCGTGACACTTCAAGACGGTCCTCCAACACCCCTTCGAGGATGGCAAAGTACTTTTTGCCGACCCGGCGGCTCTGCACTGCTGTCTGAAGAATGCGCGCCATTCCACGGTCCTTGGCAAGCACCACCAACCCGCTAGTCTCACGGTCGAGTCGGCTGACCAAATGCACCGCGCCCCCGCCCAGATACTCACGCGCGGCACCCGCCAGACTCGACCACGGCCCGTCCTTCGAGGGGTGGCATACAACCCAGCCCGGTTTATCCAAAACCAGCAAACGCTCATCCTCCCTGACAATCCATCCAGCGAAAGCTTCCGGCTCGATACGCGAAGCGCACGCACCGAACTGCACTGGCACCGGAACCTCCATTGCCACCCATGGACCAGAACCCGCCACCGCTGTCAAGCTACCGCATCCTGTCCAGAAATCCCCAAACCCGACCTTGACGGTAAGACTATCGCCAGTGCGGCTCAGCGTTACACAAACCCGATGATTGCCATCAAAACCTCACCGCGGGATTGGATGTATCGGCTGCAGCGGGTATTTTCCGCCCGCAAGACCGCAGAGACGGCTATTGCACCACATTCTTGCGCAGGTTGCGCAAACTGCACAACCCGCCCCAGTCCGCGAAGCGCATGCGCTTCGGCGGGGTCTTGCGCGGCACCCCGCGTTCACGCAGCCATTTTTCGATCCAACCTTTGCTCCCGATCACCGCCCCGTCCGTCAGGTAGCGCACGCGGCAGC
>SKLD01000044.1 GCA_007123395.1 Opitutales bacterium | reverse complement strand
CAGATGCGGATGCTCCGGCACCTCCACAAGCCGGGAGTAGACGCTGTCTTGAATGGCGGAGAAATCCTCGCGCATGGAATTGAGATAGCGCGCCTTGAGCAGCATCTCCTCATTCACCAGCTGGCTACGCGGAAAATTCTCGTGCAGGGCGCGCACGTCGCGGAAAACCGCCGGTGCTTGCGACGAGGCGCTGTTTACGCGGCGCGAACGCAGATCCGCGTCGACTTGGGCCTGCGCGCGGTTGACGCGGCGGGCGCTCTCCGCACTGGCTGCCGTCTGCACAAGGATTGTGAGGTCCTCCTCCGCGCGGCGGGATGCATAGGTGCTTGCGGGAAAGGCGTCGTTGAGCGTGCGCTGTTGCTCGAGAGCCTCGCCGAAGCGCCTGTGCGCGGCGTCAAAATTGTCTTCCGCGAGGTGTTCGCGGCCTTCCGCAACCAATGCCTCGACGTTGGCGGCAAGCCCCCGCGCCTCGAAATCGCTCATTTCCCGTTCGAAGTTCTGCACTTGGCCGAGGCTCGCATAGCGGGTGTCGCGGTGTTCACGGTTGATCCGCTGCTGTCCTTCGATGGCGCTGCGCATGGCCGCCTTCGCTCCCTCGATGTCACCCTCGCCGGCAAGCTCCCGCGCCTGTTCAGCGTACTGCTCAATCTCCTCGACGAGCGGGAGCACCTCCATGTCAGTGAGCGTGTCGCGCAGGGTGGTGAGGCGAGCCGTCGAACGGCGCGGACTGCGCGCATGCCGCATGTTAATTTCCTCTTGCAGGTCGGCGGCCTCCTCGAAGTAGGTGGTCGCCAACTCGATCTCACCGCGATCAAGCGCCGCTTCGGCCGCCTCCTCCGCCTCCAACGAAGCAGCGTAAAGGCGCTCGCCCCGGTGATCGTCGCGCCGGATGCGGAGGCTGTCGAGCCGCTGTGTGTCCTCGCTGCGGGGCACCGTGAGCCCCTCCAGCGTGATGATGCGCCGCTGCAGATCAATGGCACGGTCCAGCTCCTCCAGCGCGCCTTCATGCACATCCCCACTGTCGAATGCTTCGCCGATGCGGGCATAGAGGGTTTCCATCTCCGCCCTCAGCGGAGCGACTTCCGCCGGGTCGCCGCGGCCTACAAGCTCTTCGTCCGCGACGGGGCGCGGCCCGAGAAGCGTGAGCAGGTACAACCCGCCCGCGAAGAGGGCGAGAGCGAAAACGATGGCGGAGACACCGAGGATTTGTTTGCGGAACTGCTTCCGTGCGTAGTGGTCGACTGAGCTTCGTTTGGCCATGGATCAAGGTAGCGGGACGAAAAAGAAAATGACTTGAACCTACTAACCATGCGCATGACCTTCGTTCCTTCAAGCTTCATCCTGCCGCCGTGAGTCCACCCTTTGACAATTTCGCCATCCTCGCGCCCGGACTCCTGGGCGCCTCCCTCGCCATGACCGTCCGCGAGCGGGGTCTCGCCCGGCGTGTCACAGTGTGGGCGCGCCGCGCCGAAGTGCGGCAGGCATGCGCCGAAAGCGCATGGTGCGACGCCGCAACCGCCACTCCGGAAGAGGCCGCGCGGGATGCCGATTTCGTTGTCATATGCACGCCTGTCTCGATGATCGCGGACTTTGCCGCTCGCGTCGCTCCGTCATGCCGCGACGGCGCGATCCTTACCGACGTGGGCAGCACCAAAAGCCTCATCTGCCGCAAGGCTGCCGCCGCCATGCCCGACAACCGGGTCTTCGTCGGATCGCACCCCATGGCGGGCTCCGAAAAAACCGGCATGGAGAATGCGCGCGCGGATCTTTTCGTCGGGCGCCACTGTTTCGTAACTCCTTTGGAAGACACACCGTACGAGGCCGCCGAGCGCGTCGTCCGCTTCTGGCGCGATACGGGCATGGACGTCGCGACGGTTAACCCGGAAGAGCACGACGAAATCGTCGCGCACATCAGCCACCTTCCTCATGTGCTCGCCTCCGTCCTCTGCTCCCAGCTCGACGGAAAACCCGCCGACTGGCCGCACTACGCGGGCAACGGACTGCGCGACACCACCCGGGTCGCGGCGGGAAGCCCCGATCTCTGGCGCGACATTCTCGAACAGAACCGCGAGGAAGCCCTGCGCGCCATCGCCGGATTTGAAGACGAACTGCACCGCCTCAAAGCCGCTCTCCGCAACCGGCACGACGCCACGGTGAAAAGCATCCTCCGCCGTGGCAAAGAATTCCGCGACCGCCTCACCTGAACCGCCTGTCCATGTCCCCTTCTACAACCCCCGCAACCCGCCGAACCCCAGACTTCAGCCGCTTCCTTGAGGCCATGAACGTCTCCGAGCGGGAGCGCCTCCTGCGTCTCGACGAGACCACGCGCCGCCTCTTTGCCACCGACGCCTCCGAATACCAGGAGATGCCGCTGGGCGCGGCGTTTCCGCGCACCGAAGGCGACCTCGGGCGCATCGTTGCCCTTGCCCACCGCTTCCGCGTGCCCCTCATCCCCCGCGCCGCGGGCACCTCCCTCGCCGGCCAATGCGTCGGCCACGGACTCGTCGTGGATGTCTCACGACACCTTACCGGAATCCTCGAAATCGACGCCGTGAAGCGCCGTGTCCGCGTCCAACCGGGCGTCATCCGCAACGAACTCAACCAAGCGCTCGCCCCGCACGGTATCCTTTTCGGCCCCGAAACATCCACCGCCAACCGTGCCACCATCGGCGGCATGGTCGGCAACAACTCCTGCGGCTCCAACTCCATCGTCTACGGCAGCACCCGCGACCACCTCATCTCCGCGCGCGGATTCCTTGCCGACGGATCGTCGGTCACCTTCGGGGCGCTCGACCGCGCCGCCTTCGAGGAAAAGTGCGCCGGACCTGCGGACTCTCTCGAGGCACGGATTTATCGCACTGTGCGCGACCTCCTCACCGATCCGGATAACCGCCGCGTCATCCGCGAAAACTTTCCCCGCCCCTCCATTCCCCGCCGCAACACCGGCTATTGCCTCGACCTCCTCATGGACGCCGAAGTCTTTGATCCGGAGTCCTCCAAGCCCTTTAACCTCTGCAAGCTCATCGCCGGTTCCGAGGGCACTCTTTTCTTCGGCGTCGAGTTTACCCTCAACTGCGATCCGCTCCCGCCACCGCACACCGGGCTTCTATGCGCCCACTTCGCGACAATCGACGAATCGCTGCGCGCCACCCTCGCCGCCCTCCCCCATAAGCCCTCCGCCTGCGAACTCATCGACCGCCACATTCTCGAATGCACCCGCAACAGCCCGGAGCAGTCCCGCAACCGCGATTTCGTCGAGGGCAACCCCGGCGCCATACTCGTGGTAGAGATCCGCCGTGATACTCCGGAGGAACGCGACGCTGTTGTTGACGCCGTCATTCGCGATCTGCGCACGGCCGGTCTCGGATACGCGTATCCCGTTC
This sequence comes from Opitutales bacterium, assembly GCA_007123395.1. Taxonomy (GTDB): domain Bacteria; phylum Verrucomicrobiota; class Verrucomicrobiia; order Opitutales; family Oceanipulchritudinaceae; genus SLLG01. The sequence goes on along the minus strand of SKLD01000044.1, from coordinate 2,197 downwards.
TTCATGACGAAGAGAGCAACAAGGTATGGGAACTCCGCCGCGCCGGCCAAGGGCTCATGAGCAACATCAAGGGTGATGCGAAGCCACGCGAAGTTGTCGAAGACACCGCTGTCGACGTCCGGGATCTGCCGGAGTACATCCGCGAGTTCGACGCCCTCCTCCAATCCAAATACCAAATCAACACCGTCTACTACGCCCACGCAGGTTCCGGCGAACTCCACACCCGACCCCTCTTCAACCTCAAAACCGAAGAAGGGCTCCGCACGTTCCGCGGCGTCGCCGCCGATATCGCCGCCCTTGTCAAAAAATACGGCGGTTCCCTCAGCGGCGAACACGGCGACGGGCGCCTGCGCGGAGAGTTCATACCCTTCATGGTGGGCGACGAATGCTACCGCATGATGCGAACGGTGAAGGAGGCCTTCGACCCGCACCATATCTTCAACCCGGACAAAATCATCGATACCCCGCCCATGGACACGCACCTACGCTACCGCGCAGGGCAGACGGAGCCCGCGCTCCCCACCGTGTTCGACTGGTCGGAAACCGGCGGCATGCTCGCGGCCGCCGAAAAGTGCAACGGTTCCGGTGACTGTCGCAAAACCGAAAAGGCGGGGGGTACGATGTGCCCCAGCTTCATGGCCACCCGCGAAGAACGCGACACCACTCGCGCGCGCGCCAATATGCTCCGTCAACTCGTCACCGAGGGCGGGGCCGATGCCCTCGCCTCCGACGAAATCAAAGACGTCCTTGACCTCTGCCTATCCTGTAAAGGCTGCAAAGCCGAGTGCCCCTCCACCGTCGACATGGCCAACCTCAAGGCCGAGTTCCTCCAAGGCTACTACGACCGCCGCGGCATTCCCCTCCGCTCACGCATGGTCGCTGCCTTTCCCCGCATCGCCCGCCTCGCCTCCGCCGCCCCGTGGGCATGGAACACTCTCTTCGGCACTCCGCCGCTGCGTCGTACCCTCAACCGACTCGTCGGCTTCCACCCCAAGCGCACAATACCACCGCTTTCCCCGGTCAGCCTTCGCCGCTGGTTCCGCAAACACCACCCCCACGCCAACGCCGGAAAACGCGGGTCAGTATGGCTCCTCGCCGACGAGTTCACCGATACCCAGGATGCCGCTATCGGCATCAAAACGGTCGAACTACTCGAAACCCTCGGCTATGCCGTCGATATCCCTCCGCACCGCGAAAGCGGCCGCGCCGCCCTATCCAAGGGCCTCCTCCGCCGTGCCCGCGATCTAGCGGCTGCCAATGTCGCCTCCCTCGCTCCACTCGTCACCGCCGACAAGCCACTTATAGGCATAGAACCTTCCGCCCTTCTCTGCTTCCGCGACGAGTATCCCGTTCTTCTACGCGGCGAAGCTCAAGGACAGGCCCGCTCGCTCGCCCCGAATTGCCTTCTTGTCGAGGAATTCATCGTCCGCGAATTCGACGCCAACCGCCTCGCGCGCGAAGCCTTCACATCCGCCGACCGCACCATCCGCCTCCATGGCCACTGCCAGCAAAAAGCCCTCGTCGGACTCGTCCCCGCCAAGCGTGCCCTCGAACTGCCGCCCGGCCACAAAGTGCGCCTAATCCCCTCCGGATGTTGCGGCATGGCCGGTAGCTTCGGCTACGAAAAAGAGCACTACGACCTCTCCATGCGCATCGGAGAACTCGTCCTCTTTCCCGCTGTGCGCGACACCCCGCAAGAACACACCCTCTGCGCCCCAGGCACCTCCTGCCGCCACCAAATCCACGACGGTACCGACCGCCGCGCCCTCCACCCCGCCGAGATCCTCCACGCCGCCCTCGCCCCCTGATCCACACCCTTTTGTCCACAAATAAATGCCTGTCATTTATTTAAATACAGAAGATATATTTTCACACGAGAACGGAATTTTTCTTTGTAATATTTTGAGCGATTCTATTGCTGCTAAATTATAATAGGCAATTAGTGTATCATTAATTTAGTGTTTAAAATGTTCGGCATTTTACTTGCCTTAGTGGAGTTAAGAGGTATGGATAGACGGCATGTACAGACGTCCCTATCCCCGAAGACTGGTTGCGCCGGAGGGCGAATCAGCGTGTTACCACTGTTACGGCAGGTGTGTGAACAAGGAGCGCTTGCTCGGCGACGAGGAGGCGAAGGACCGCTTTGTCGCGGAGCTGCGGCGGGTGGCGGACTTCTGCGGGGTGGAGGTGCTGACCT
>SKLD01000295.1 GCA_007123395.1 Opitutales bacterium | reverse complement strand
TCCGCCCGCCCGTGCCGTCGCGCTTCGGCGACGCCCCCGTGCCCAACATCAACAAACGGTAACGCGCCAGCGCCTCCCCCTCGCCCCCTTCGCCCGGGAAACAAGCCGCGAGCGCCCGCCGCAGATCCGCGTCGCCGCCCGCAAGCCCCGCCGCGTAACCGCTCCAACGGTAGTGCTCCGGCAGCGCCGCGAGTCCCGCGCGCACCGGGTTCAAATCGATATACGCCGCCACTAGACCCACCAGCCACGGCTCGTCCTGCACCAAAACGCTCGTGAAGCGCTCCGCCCACAACGTCCCCGCCGTGTCATACGTGCGGTTGAACCACATCGTGTAGCGCTGCCGCAACGTCCGCATGAACTCCGACACATTCCCCATGCGCGCTCGCAGACGCTCCCGCAAACGCTCCGCCGCGTCCGCCGGATCGTGCCCCAGCGCGTGCTCCAGTCCCTTCGCGTCCAGACCACACCACATCGCCTTCGACGCCCCGTAGAGCGCGCGGAAGCGCCGCACCAGCTCCGCGTCCGCGCAGTCCTTCGCCGCCGGATCAATGCGCACAAGAATGTGGAAATGGTTCTGCAGGCAGCAATAGGTGATCAGCTCCACCCCGCTGAAGACCGCCGCGCGCCGCAGCGCACCCACCCACACCTCGCGCTGCGCGTCCGCCAGCAAACGCCGGCGCTGCACCACACGGGCAATCAAATGGTAAACACATACATTTTCTGATATTATTCTTTTTTCTCCCATGGTAGTTATTTTGGTTTCAAATGATTTTCCTATAGCTCTGAGCTATTTAGCAAGAGAAATTTTCCCTTTTTGGAAACTATCGTTCCGATTTTGGCGCACGAGACCGGGACGGCCAGTTTACGGAGGTGTGGGCTCCGATAATTCCACCGCAATTCACAGGAATGTTTTCGATGTGTTCGCGGGTAACTGGACGCGGTGGGTCAGGCGCACGACGCCTAGGCGGCCGGTGGGCTCGGGCTCGCCCTTGGGCTCAATGAGGCCGGTGAAGCCGGACCAGTCGTCAAGATCGAGGGAGGCTTGCACCGTCACAATGACATCGGACGCTTCTCCGTTGCGGAGGTGGCTGACGAGGAAATAGCGCTCCCCGCCGTCGTCGACCATGACGATCTCGGGCACGGCGGGAGCGACCGGTTCGTTGCGGGCGAGGCCGAAGGCGTGGCGCTGGAGGTTGGCCATACCCTGCCCCGTGGGGTCGGCGAGGGGTCCGCTGATCGCCGGGTCGGAGCGCTCGGCTTCGGTGAAGTTGTCCGCCAGCCATGCGTCGAATGGAGCGGCGGGCGGCGCTTCATCAAAGGACGGGCCGCAGCGGCGCAGGACCATCTCCGTGAAATCCATTCCCGTCTCACTGTGTCCGCCCAGCGAAACCGCGACTTGGTTAAAGGTGTAGGTAGGCACGGCGGACGCGGGGACGTCGTCGACGAGGTAGATCACACGGTTGGCGGCGTCGACCATATCGAGACTGACCCGCAGGGCGCCGTCATCGAGGCGTTGGATCAGGAACGTTGCCGTGCGGTTGCCCGCATTGGCGAGCTGCGTTTGAGCCCGGCGAGAGACGCCTCCGCCGCTCAAGTTCGTGCCTGGTCCGCCCGCGCGCGCGAGGATCTGCGCGGACCCCGCGCCCTGCGCATAGATATCCGTGGGGCGTCCGTCGGTGGTGCGGTTGCCGAAGGCGGCCATTCTCTCGATCTCAAAGCCCTCGTGGTCGTTGGCGTTGTTCGTCCACTCGAGATCGACGCGGTTGTGGGTGACGTTGGTGACGGCGAGGTCCGAGGGTGCCGCCGGGGCGGTGACGGGCTCGGGCGTTGTGACGGTGGCAACCCCGCTGTAGTCGGACTCACCGAAGATGTTGTAGGCCTGCACGCGATACTCGTAGGTCACGCCGTGGTCCAAGCCGGTGTCGGCAAAACTGGTGAAGGCGGCCCCGATCGTGGCAACGCGCGTCCATTCGGCGGCACCGCTCTCGCGCCGATCGACGTGGAAGCCCTGCTCGTTGTTGGAGCCGCGCGTCCAGAGCAAATCGACTTCGGAGGGCGAGACGGGCGTGGCCGTCAGGTTGCCCGGCGCGTCGGGCGCGGCGGGCTCGCCTTCCGCGCCGTCGGTGGAGGTGATTTCGAGGTGGTCGAGAACGAGGCGGTTGGCCGTGGAAATCCGCAGCGTGTAAATGCCTTCGGGCAACTCACCGGAGTCCCATCCAAGGTGACGATAGTAAGCCTGGCCTCCGTGGACGTTCACACTGCCGACCTCGAAGCCGTTGAGCCGGACCGTTACACTTTGCCCGTGGTTGTTGTGCCGCGTGAACCAACGCACCCGCGTGCCGCGGAAGACGATCTCGAAGTGCCGCTCGCCCACCCCGTCCGACGCGCGCGCCTGTCCGGCGCTGAATTCCGAATGGCTTTCCACAGACCACGGCCCGCCGTATTGAATACGCGGGTCGTTGTGCTCGATGCGCACCCGCTCGCCGACGACGACGTCGTAGGGGCGCGACCATGTGGAACCGCCACCCGTGTCGACCAGTTCGACGCGCACGGTGTGGCGACCGGGCACGGCGTCGGTTCACTCGAAGGCATAGGGCGCTTCCGTCGCCTCCCCGGCGAGATCGTCGTTCACATGGAAACGGAACGCGGTGATCCCGCTGTCCGCCGGCGGGTTTCCGTCCGCCCGCAGAACAGGATCAGCCGTGCTCAGGAAGCCGCCGGACGGCGAAGCGAGGACGGCCCACGCTTCCGTTTCGCGGCGGAGACCAACTTGCGCGTCGAAGAGATTGGCGGGGGACGGCTCGACGCCTTCGTCACCGACCCGCATGTTCTTGTCGCCGCCCGGCATGGCCCAAGGGTTGCTGTCACCCGCCGTGTACATAGCGGCGCCGCTGATACCGATCTACGCGCCGTAGGTGTATTGGACCGGATGGTACACCCACTGGCCGCGCGAGTTCGCTGGGCGGTCCGAGTCCTCCACGCGGATGTCTTCGCCTGCATAGCGCCCGCGGTCTCCACATCGAGGGCCGAAACATTCACCGACGAGGAGACATTCAAGGGCGTCTCGGCGTCCAAAATCTTCAGATCACGCGCCCAGCAGTTGAAGGCGCGGTTGAAGAAGACGCCGTTCCACCCCACCCCGTCGTTATACGAATAGGTCTCGCGGGTGTCGGCCATGCGCAGGGTCATCGATTCGATACCCGCCTCGCGCACGGAAGGGCCGATGCGCCGCAGGGCGGTGTTGTACCCCGGCTCGACGGATACGCGCGTCGGGCGCGCAAACGAGACGGTGTTGCCCTCGACCGAGGCAATCTCCACCGGCCAGCCGAAATACGGGGTCGCCTCCAGCCAATCGCCGAAGTTGTAGCCGTCGAAGGCAGCGTGGCGCGCGATTTCCTTCCAAAGCAGATCGCCCCTGGGGTTGTCCCATGTCATGAGCACGAAGACGCCCGGCGCGAGGTCCGAGGCGTCCGCCACATCCACGGATCGCACCCCACGCGCGTGTGTCGAGGTGACTTCCGTGATCACGCCCTCGTTGCGCCACGCCTCCCAGTCACCCGCGTTGACGTTGAAGCCCGGGGCGGCGTCACGCGACTGCGTCCAGCGCCCGTCGTGGCGCACCTCGAAGAGGTCGCGCGGCCCGATCCAGACCAAGCTGCCCGTCCAGTTCCAGTGCTTACTGCCGAACCCCGAATATTTCTCGAAGAAATATTTTCTTGCAATGCAATTCCGTAATCGTCCATTTTATGCGGAAATTGTGTCGCTCACAACACAGGCTATGTTGCATGAGGAGTTTTTAGTTTGCGGAAATCATATCAAAAAATAGCTATTATGGGGGAAATTCGTATAAAACGTGAGGACGGGCCGGCGGTGTATCATGTGACATCGCGGGTGATTCAGAAGCGTCGCTTGCTGTTGGAGGGTCAGCGGGAAGTGTGGGCGGCGGCGCTGCACCGCGCGGCGGAGTTCAGCGGGGTGGAGCTGATCACCTACTGTGTGCTGGAGACGCACTTCCACATCCTCGTGCGCATTGATCCGGCGGCGAAACAGTGTGACGACGCCATACTGGTGCGGCGCTACCGCGCGCTCTACGGGACGTCGCGCGCGCAATGGAGCGGGCTCAACGCGGAGGAACTGAAGCATGCGCTGGCGAACGACCCGCCGAAGACGGCGGAGGCCCTGCGTGAGCGTCTGCGCCGTCGCATGGGGGACATCTCGGAGTTCATGCGCACCTTGCGTCAGCGCTATACGCGGTGGTTCAATCTCGCGCACGGGACGGCGGGGACTTTGTGGGCGGAGCGCTTCGGCAGCGTGCTGGTGCAGGACACGCCGTGGTTGGTGGGGCTGATCGCGGCGTATATCGACCTCAACGCGATTCGGGCGGGTCTGGCTGATCTGCCGGAGAACTACCGCTGGTGCGGCTACACGGAGGCGCTGGCGGGGAGAGAGTCCCTCTGCCGTGCGCTCGCCGCGTGCTTTCCGGCGGCGACGGACCCGGCGGAAGCCCTCGCGCGTTACCGTTTACTGATGCTTGGGAAGGGAACGCGGGCGAAAGGCGACGGCACGGGCAGTCGCATCGACCCAGAGGCGCTGCTGGAGGCAGTGAAGAACGGCGGTGAGCTGCAGCCCCACGAGTTGCTGCGGCTGCGTGCACGGTTTCTGACGGAGGGCCGGGCGCTGGGAACGCGCGACTGGCTGGAGCACGGAGAAGGGGCGCGTGTCCTTGGCAAGCTGAAGCGTCCGCCGCCGTGCCGGCCTGTCGAATTTATGGACAACGTGGATCTGGCGGTGGCGCGTTCACGGGCAGGCTACTGTACCCTTGAGCATCCTGGGGAGCGACCTGCGTTGACGCTTTCGTAGCCGGTCAGGGTCATTCCGACAACGTAGAATTAGGCAAGTATCTGTAATTCCCTTGCGCGCCGGGTGCGACAGCGTGGGTTCTCATTATCCACTATCGCGGCGGACGGAAAGCTCACGGTAAAGAAGATCGAAGGCCCGAATCATCGGGCGCGGGCGGGTCCGGTTTGAGTTCGTTTTGACCGGTTGCAGCGCAGCCTGCGTCCGCTACTGTCCGCGGCGGATGACGGAGCCGGTGAAGCGGATCTGGAAGCGAAAGACTTTTTTGCGGCGGGTTTCGATGACGCCGGTCTGGAGGTCGATACGGTGCGGAATCTCCTCCTGCCGGATGTCGAGGGAGGCTTGGTAGCCGCGCTCGGAGAAGACATCGATCAACATGGCCATGGCCCGCGGTTCCTCGAAGATGCCGTCTTCCGAGCTGATCTGCGCCAGTCCCGAGATGGCGTGGCGCTGCACGATGGGCATGAACTTTTCGTCGATGATATCGACGACACGCCGGAACAGGCCGATGTCTTCGCGGGCGTAGGCATCGAGCCGCTCGACAAGGGCTTGGCGGGCGTGGACGACGATGGTCGAGGCGATGGGTATGCGCGCCACGACGTCGTAGGTGGCTTGGTCGAGTTCGAGCGAGCTTTGGTACTTCAGCTCGCGGACGATGCTCGACTGCACGTCCTCGATCGTGTCCTGCGCGTTGACGAAGTGGTAGTGGAAGATGCGCTGCAGAGAGGTGAGCGACTCGTAGGTGATCTCCTTGAAGGTGCGGTAGCGGTTGCGGGCGGCTTCGACGCTGAGGTCGGTCTTGCGTACCTCGAGGTCGACGGTCTCTCCCGCCGCTTCCGCATGCTCGCGGGCGGAGAGGACCTTTTTACCGCGGTCGATCTGGCGCTTCACAGAGGTCGCCTCGTCCACGTAGAGGACGATAATGTGGAAGATGGGCCGGTGCATGCGCTTCTCGTGCGGGGTGCCGAGAAAGTGCCGCCGCTGGTCCATGAGCTTCTGGAAGAAGAGCTTGAGGCACTCGACCTGCGTCTTTGTGCGGGGAAACCCGTCGACGACGACACCCGTTTCGCGCTCGGGCAGGAGCAACTGCTCCATGAGGAGGGAGGTCACCTCGCGGTCGCCGACCATCATGCCGGCGTCTTTCAAGCGCCGGGCCTCGGGGCTGTCGAGCAGGTCACTGATGACGATGGGCTGCGCCGTGAGGCCGCAGTACTCCATAATGAAACGCGTCTGCGTGCCCTTGCCCGCGCCGGGCGCTCCGTTGAGCCAGAAGATTTCGCGCGGGAAGACGAGGTTCTCCTCGCCATGCTTTGTCACGAGGGCATCCCAGACCGAGTTGAAAATCAGTTGAGCGTCTTTAATTTCAAGGTCGAGCGTCTTCGCCGACCCGGATTCCTTAACCGCAGCAGTATTTGGCATCGCCTCTCTAAAACGGGGTTCGCCGGAGAGCGCCCGCGGAGCACGGGCACAGACTCCGATTTCCGCGCACACTGCCAAGCTTCCGCCGCCGCTGGCAAGACCGCAATTGGCGCGGACAGTTTCCAAACGGTGGGCTTGCCTCGGTCCGAACAATTCCCTCCACTCCCTGCGCGCATGGATTCGGGCCTTCAGGGCGTCGCCGGCGGACGGCCCCGGACCGCAGTCCGGCACGGTATCTGCGCACACACCCGAGAACATGCTCAAGCCATACGGAAAAAATCCATTCTACTGGGAGCGGCACGGCAGACCGCTGCTCCTTGTCGGCGGCAGCGTTGAGGACAATCTCTTTCAAATCCCGGACCTCGCGGCCCACCTGCGCCTCCTCGCCGACACCGGCGGTAACTACATCCGCTGCACGATGTCGTCCCGCGATCCTGGCGACGTCTGGCCCTTCGAGCGCGGGGAGAACGGGCTCTACGACCTCAACCAGCCCTCCCGCGAATACTGGTTGCGCTTCGAGCGGTGTCTCGAACTCTGCAAAGAACTCGGCATCGTCATGCAGATCGAGGTCTGGGACCGCTTCGACTTCGCGCGCGAACCGTGGCAGGCGAATCCCTTCAACCCCGCCAACAACCGCAACTACTCGGCGGCGGAGGCTCGCCTCGACACCGACTATCCCGGCCACCCGTCCGAGCGGCAGAATCCGTTTTTCCGCACCGTCCCGAAGCTCGAGAACAACCCCGTGCTCCTCAACTACCAGCGTGTCTTTGTCGACCGCATCCTCAAGCGCACCCTCCCGTACGACCACGTCCTTTACTGCATGGACAACGAGACCAACGAGTCTCCCGAGTGGGGCCGCTACTGGGCCGAGTATATCAAGGCGGAAGCGAGGAACCTCGGCCGCAGCGTCTTCTGCACGGAGATGTGGGATGCCCACGACATCAATCACTCCATGCACGAAGCAACGTGGCGCCACCCCGACCTCTACGGCTTTTGCGACATCTCGCAGAACAACCACCAGTCCGGAGAGAACCACTACAAGAACCTCATCCGCTTCCGCACCCGGCTGGCCATGACGAACCGCCCCCGCCCTCTCAACAACGTCAAGATCTACGGGGCCGACAGCGGACGCTTCGGGAGCGACCGCGACGGCACGGAGCGTTTCTGGCGCAACGTCTTCGCGGGCTGCGCGTCCGTGCGCTTCCACCGCCCGCCCTCCGGCATCGGACTCTCCGACCTCGCGCGCACGCACATCCGCGCCATGCGCTCCTTCGCCGAACGCTTTCCCGTGCACCTTAGCCGCGTCGCCAACGAACGCCTAAGCCAGCGCGAGCCCAACGAAGCCTTCTGCCTCATCCGGCCCGGCCAGGGCAGCGCCGTCTACCTGCCGGCCGGAGGCCACGTGCAGCTCGCCGTCGCCCCGCGCGATAGCTACCGCATTCATTGGCTCGACATCGCACGGGCAGAGTGGCGCGACCCCGTCAAAGCCGCTCTTGAGAAAGGGCTGATCGACCTGAGCACGCCCGACCCCGGAGGCGCGTGGGTCGCTGTCGTGGAGGAAGGGAGCGGCACCGGCCGGTAGCGCCGGGCGGCCGACACAAGGGCGGCACAATGCGCATCGACTTCAGCGACCGCACCGTCACCCTTGCGGCCACCGAGTTGGCCACGTTCCGCGCCGGACCGGCCGGGCATGCGCCCGCCGCCTTCGAGGGCCGCTGGCGGGCCGAAGCCGGGCAGCGCTGGCACCGCGCCCTGCGCGACCGGCTCACCGCCGAAATCTCCGGCGACGACGAACGAAGCGCCGCCTTCGAGGTGCCCCTTGAGGGACATCGCACCCACCGCTCCTGGCACTTCACCGTGCAGGGCAGGATCGATCAAGTCGTGTGCGGTCCGCGGGGCATTCTTGTGCGCGAGATCAAAACGGTTCGCCGCGCCCTCCCCCTCCCGGCCGAAGACATAGAGGCCGACTACGCCGAATACCTCAACCAAGCCGCCGTCTACAGCGTACTCCTGCCCGCCGCCAACCGCATGGACGATGCCCCCGTTGAGACGGAGCTGGTCCTCGTCGACATCGACCACGGGCTCACCCAGGTCCATGCCGTGCGCGACTGCGCCACGCGCGTCGACGCCTGCCTCAACCGCCTCACCAATTTCCTCGAAGCCCGCCGGGCCCACACCGCGCGCGTGCGGGGGATGGACTTCCGCCCGCCCTTCGCAGAGCCCCGCCCCGGCCAGGAGAGCACCGCCGAGCGCCTGCGCGAAGCCCTCGACCGCGCCCCCGTCACCCTCTTCGAAGCACCCACCGGCTTCGGCAAGACCGGCGTCGCCCTTCAGCTCGCCCTTGAGCGCCTGCGCGACGGACTCGTCGACCGCATCGTTTACCTCACCGGAAAATCCACTGGGCAACTGCAAGTGTGCAAGCAGCTCGCCGCCATGCGCTCAGGCGACGCCGAGACCTTCAACTACCTGCAGATGCGCAGCCGCCTCGAGCACGGGCCCGGTGCCACCCCACCCGACCTGTACCGCGCCGTCGACGAGACGGACGTCGATCCGCCAGGCCTCTTCCACTCAGGGACGGTCGACCTCGCGGCCACCGTCCGCCTCGCCGACCTCCACCAACTGCCCCCCTACGAACTCACCCGCGCCCTCCTGCGCTGGGCCGACATCTGGGTAGCCGACTACAACTACATTTTCTCTCCCCGCCACGCGGGCGTCTTCCTCGCCCAACCTGGGTTCGACCCCGCCCGCACCTTCCTCGTCGTCGACGAAGCGCATAACCTCCCCGGCCGCGCCGCCGAGGCGTGGTCCGCCGCCTTCGCCGCCGACTCCCTGCATTTCGTCGCGGGCGAACTCGCCGCCGCCTTCCCCCTCACCCGCCTGCCCGACCTCCTCGACGATCTCGCCCGCGAATGCGAGCGCTTCCCCCGCCAAACCCCGCCGCCGCCCGACGCCGCCTACGCCTTCACCGGAGCCCTCGAGGGCATCGTCGACCACCTGCGCGAAGGCTTTCCGCCCTTCGAGGAAATCTCCGACCTCGCCCGCGAAATCCTCTGGGATCTCCTCGACACCGAGCGCCTGCGCGACCACCGCGCCGACACCCTCGTCTGGTCGCCCGCCAAGGGCACCGTGCGTCTCACCTGCCTCGACGCCGCCCCCTTCATCGCGGAAACCCTCCGCCCCTTCGGACACACGCTCTTCATGAGCGCCACCCTCCGCCCCTTCGAGAACGCCTGCCGCGCCCTCGGGCTCGAAACCGCCGCCGTCTGCAGCCTCGAAGCCGAGGCCCCGTGGCGCGAGGGCAGCTTCGATGTCGCCGTCGACGCCCGCGTCGATACCAGACTGCGGCAGCGCCAACGTAGCCAACCACACACCGCCCACACCGTTTTGCGCCTCGTCAACGCGCTCGGTCCGCCCGCCGCCGTCTTCTTCCCCAGCTATAAATACGCCGAGGACATCGCCCGCCTCTGCCAGACCTTCGATCCCGGCTTTCACGCCGCCCTCCCGCCCCGCGGTCTCTCCCTCGCCGTGCAACACGAGTTCATCGAAGAAAGCCTCCTCCGCGCCCACGCCCTCTTCCTTGTCCTCGGCACCGGCTTCGCCGAGGGCATCGACCTCCTCGGCGGACGCGTCGAAACCGCCATGGTCGTCGGCCCCGCCCTCCCCGAGGTCAACGCCCTCCAGGAAGCCCGCCGCGACGCCGCCCGCCACCTCGGCAGCGAAACCGCCTTCCACCAAACCTACCGCATCCCCGGCATGACCAAGGTCAACCAAGCCGTCGGCCGCCTCGTGCGCGGCCCCGGCCAGCGCGCCCGCGTCCTCCTCCACTGCCGCCGCTTCGCCGAACCCGCCTTCCTCGGCCTCATCGACCCCGCCTGCACCCCCGCCGCCATCCTCCGCGACGACGACGCCCTCGCTGCCTGGTTTCGGGGTGAAAGATAACCAAAGCATACAGCCCGAAAACCCCGACCTGCCCTCTGCTGTAAAATATAATGACTCTGAGCTAATTAAAATGAAAATAATTTAATTCTGATATGTAATTGCAAATAAAATGTCTTCGAGATACTTTTCGGCAGTGTGCAAAAAAAAGGCGGAGTGCGCCGGTGCCTGGGGGCATCAAAGGCGCTTCAGGGTGACGATGGTGATGTCGTCGAAGGGGGCGCGGTTTTGGGAAAACGCCCTTACGCGGTCGAGGATGCAGGTGTTCAACTCGGAGGCCGAGCGCCCGGCGAGTGTGTGGAGGGTGTCGGCGAGGCGTGCGCTGGAGAACTCGGTTCCCTCTTCGTTGGTCGCTTCGGTGACACCGTCGGTGTAGAGGAGGAAGACATCGCCCGGCTCGAAGGGCACGCGTCGGTCGCTGATGGAAGGGCCGAAAATCTCGTCGGGCACGATGCCGAGGGCCATGCCTTCGGCGGCGAGCGGTTCGGCGCGGAGCATACCGTTGCCGTGATGTTTGCAGAGCAAAAGCGGTGCCTCGTGGCCCGCGCGCGCAAAGACGATCTCTCCGCTACGGAGATCGACGACGGCATAGACGAGCGTGACAAACATATCCTCGCGCATTTCCCGGTCGAGGACCTCATTGAGTCTGCGCAGGACTTCGGCGGGGGAATCGTGGCTGCGCGCGAAGTGGCGCAGGTTGCTCTGGGTGATTGCCATGACGAGCGAAGCGGGCACGCCCTTGCCGGAGACGTCCGCGATAGCGACTCCCGTGCGGTGTTCGCCGAGGTCAAAAATGTCATAGAAGTCGCCCCCCACCTTTTGCGCGGGATGGTAGACGGTGGCGATGTCGAGGTGAGACGCGCGGGGAAAGACTTTGGGCAGAAGCATGCTCTGGATCTCACGCGCGAGGCTGAGATCGACATCGAGCCGGTTCTTCTCGATCTGCATGGCCATGAGGTCGAGGTTGTGGATGGCCATACCCGCCTGTTCGGCGAGGGACTGAGCGACGGAAAAGTCGGATTCGCCGAAGGCGCCGCCGTCGGACGGATTCACAACGGCGAGGACGCCGATGTTGCGCTCGCGGAAGCTAATTGGCGTGACGATGACAGACCGAACTTGGAGGACGGGGTCGTCGTGCTTGATAACGCGGGGATCCGACAAGGCGTTCTCGATGAGAATACCTTTGCCTGATTGCGCGGCGGCACCGACCAACCCTTCGCCCACCTCGAAGACCTCTGAGCGGAGGATTTGCTCGAGAAACTTCGCACGGGTGCCCGCCTTGCCGGTGAGCCCCGGCGGCAGCGGCCGGTGGGGAGGGAAGAGGCCTTTGATGGCCACGCCCCGCAGTTTCGTGCCCTCGCGCTCAAAAACGCATGCGCTGAGGGCACCCGTGCTGAGAATGGCGGTGTGCACGACCTTTTCAAAGAGGTCTTCGCGCTCGACGCCCTCACCGATGGCCTCGACCATCTCGTGCATGAAGTCGAGGACGATGCGCTTCTCCTGGGCGAGCCGTTGCTTCTCTTCATCCAACTGGACGGCTTCCCGGCGGCAGGACCACCAGAAGAACCATCCAAGCGTGCCTCCCGCCGCCGCGCCAAGAAGAAATAGCAACATAATCCTGCCGACGAACTAAGGAGATTCCTCAGCTCTCATCAACCTGATTCTTGAGAAAGGAGATCACATCCTGAAACTTGGCGCGGTTGCTTTCGTCAACCTCCACCAAGTCCTCATGAGCGCGCAGGACGAGGCGTGCATTCTCGATTTCGGAAGCTTTCTCCCTGCTTTGCTCCAACCGCGTTTGACCGAAGGGTTGGTCGGCCTGCGCGGCGTCACCATCATCGACGAGGAGGATGCGGTGCAGCCCGAGGTTCTTCACCAGTTCGAGGTTGCGTGTGCCGAGGCGCACGAGGATGAGACGGCCCGGCGGATCGCGGCGCATGAGCTGCAGGCCCGCCCCGGCAAGGATGCCGAGAAATGTGCTGTCCATGCTGACGCAGTCCTCAAAGTCGACGGCAAAGCGGGTTTTTCCCCGCTCGATCATGGTCTTGAAAAAGTCCTTTACGGGGGAGCAATTGCTAAAGCACGCCCGTCCCGAAATTTTCAAGAGAACCGGGTCACTGTAGACGTTTACGTCAAAATCGGCTTTGTTGCCTCCCGACATGAGAAGAGTTCCTTCTCCGGATGACCTTTAACCGGCGTTTTCAAGGATGTTGCGCAGGACATAGGGCAGGATGCCCCCGTGGCGGTAGTATTCGGCTTCGATACGGGTATCGACGCGCACTCTCAAGGTTGCCTCCTTTGTCTCTCCATCTTTTTCGATGCGCAGAGTGACCTCCTGACCCGGCTCAACCGGGTCGCTCAAGCCAACAAGGTCGTAGGTCTCCGACCCGTCGATGCCGAGTGAATAGGCGTCCTCGCCGTCCTCGAATTCGAGGGGCAGGACACCCATGCCGATGAGGTTGCTGCGGTGGATGCGTTCGAAACTCTTGGCCACGACGGCCCGCACGCCGAGGAGGCTTGAACCCTTCGCCGCCCAGTCGCGGCTGGAGCCCATGCCGTAGTCGACGCCGGCGAAGACAATAAGCGGTGTTCCGCGTTGGCGGTATTTCTCACAGGCGTCGTAGATATCAACGACCTCGCCCTCCGGGTAGAGCTTCGTGTAGCCGCCCTCTTTGCCGTCGGCCATGAGGTTTTTGATGCGGACATTGGCGAAGGTGCCGCGCGTCATGACACGGTCGTTACCCCGCCGCGAGCCGAAGCTGTTGAAATCCTTTTTCTCCACTCCGTTATCCATGAGGTAGCGCCCCGCCGGTCCCCAGTCGGGGATTGCACCCGCCGGTGAGATGTGGTCGGTTGTCACGGAGTCACCGAAGACCCCGAGGGCGCGCATGCCCGCGAAGGCCGAAGCGGGGCGCGGCTCCATCGAGAAACCGCTGAAGAAGGGCGGTTTTTGGATGTAGGTGCTGTCGTCCTTCCAACTGTAGAGCGCGCCCTCCGAGGATTCGATGGCCGACCACTCGGGGTTGGCCGCGAGGATGTCGCTGTATTGGTCGAGATACATTTGCGGGCGGATGCCCTTGGCGATCTCGCTCTCGATTTCCTCCTGCGTCGGCCAGATATCCTTCAGGTAGACGGGATTCCCTTCTTTGTCCGTGCCGACGGCCTCGGAATCGAGATCGATGTCGACGCGACCGGCGAGCGCAAAGGCGACGACCAGCGGCGGCGACATGAGGAAATTGGCCTTTACGGCGCCGTGTACGCGTGCCTCGAAGTTGCGGTTGCCGCTCAAGACCGAGGCCACGACAAGGTTGCCTTCGGTGATGGCGTGCTCGATGGCCGGGTCGAGGGGGCCGGAGTTGCCGATGCAGGTCGTGCAACCGTAGCCGACAAGATTGAAGCCCAGTTGGTCGAGGAACTCCTGCAGACCCGTCTCGCGCAAGTAGTCCGTGACGACCCGTGAGCCCGGCGCGAGCGAAGTCTTGACCGTGCTCGCTACGGTCAACCCCTTTTCCACCGCTTTCTTGGCGACGAGGCCCGCGCCGATCATAACGGAGGGATTGGAGGTATTGGTGCAGGACGTGATCGCCGCGATGACGACCGAGCCGTGGCCAAGGTCCGGCACGACCTCCGTCGCGACGGAGGCGCCGCCCTCGCTCTCCCACGCGCCCTGCTCGATGTCCGGGCGCTTTACGGGGCGGCGGTGTCCGCGGTCGCCCGAGGAAATGCCGTAGCCGCCCTCCGCCATGGGAATGGAAAGGAGGCGCTCGAAGGAGCTTTTGAGCGCGGGGACGTCGATGCGGTCCTGCGGGCGCTTCGGCCCGGCGACGGAGGGAACGATGGAATCGAGGTCGAGCGAGAGCGACTTGGAGTAGTCGATATCGCCCTTCTCCGGCATGCCGAAGAGTCCCTGTTCGGTGTAGTACTCGCGCACCAGCTCGATAGCTTCGTCGTCGCGCCCGGTCATGCGGAGGTAGTCGAGCGTCTTTTCATCGATGGGGAAGAAGCCCATCGTCGCGCCGTATTCGGGTGCCATGTTGGCGATGGTGGCGCGGTCCGGCAGGCTGAGCGAGGCCGCGCCCTCGCCGTAGAACTCGACGAACTTGCCCACGACCTTCTCCGCCCGCAGCATCTGCGTGATACGCAGGGTGAGGTCGGTGGCGGTCACGCCCTCGCGCAGTTTGCCGGAGAGGTGGACGCCGATGACCTCGGGCGTCTGGAAGGCGATGGGCTGGCCGAGCATACCCGCTTCCGCCTCGATCCCGCCGACGCCCCAGCCGACGATACCGAGGCCGTTGATCATCGTCGTGTGCGAGTCCGTGCCGACGAGGGTGTCGGGGTAGTAAACGCCGTCGCGCTCGAAGACGACTTTGGCGAGGAATTCGAGGTTGACTTGGTGCACGATCCCGATGGCCGGCGGCACAACCGAAAATGTTTCAAAGGCCTGCTGCCCCCACTTGAGAAACTCGTAGCGCTCGCGGTTACGCTCAAATTCGATCTCAAGGTTGCGTTTGAAGGCATCGGGCGTGCCCGCGCGGTCGACCTGCACGGAGTGGTCGACAACAAGGTCGACGGGCACGAGCGGCTCGATGACGGCGGGATCGCCGTCGACCGACTTCACGGCGTCGCGCATGGCCGCGAGATCGACGAGGAGCGGCACCCCCGTGAAGTCCTGCAGAACGATGCGGCTCACAACGAACGGGATTTCCGACTTCGCGGGTTCTTCCGCGTTGTATTGCGCCAAGGCCTTCACGTCGGCCTCCGTCACGCGTTCGCCGTCACAGTTGCGCAGGACGGACTCGAGCACCACCCGCAGGCTCACGGGCATGCGCGCGATGCCGTCGAAGCCGCCCGCGGCGAGCGCCGGGAGGCTGTAGAGATGGCCGCCGCGGAAGGGCTTGCGGGCCTTGAATGGATCGTTGGGCGAGTTCATTATGGGAATTGCAGTCGGAAGAGGTGGAAAAATGAAGCAAAAAAAGAACGTGAGCGGGACACGCCCCCGGAGAAGCGCCGAAGACAGATGCCCGTTCCCGGAAAAGCCGGAAGTCCGGGAATCAACCCTCCAGCGCCGCCTTGATCTCGTCGAGATCGGGCATCACCGAGGGATCATCCGTGGACCAACTGTAAATGATCGTCCCTGCCTGATCGACGACGAAGGCGCTGCGCTTGGCGACATTCTTAAAGTCGAGCTTACCGGGCTGGAAGGTGTCGTAGAGAACGTCGTATGCACTCGCCGCCTCACGGTTGAAGTCGGAAAGAAGGGGCACCTTGAGGCCCGCCTTCTGCGCGAATATCTCCTGCGTGAACGGGCTGTCCACGCTGATTGCGAGGACGGCGGCATCGAGCGCCTCAAAGGCGGACAAGCCGTCGCTCACCATGCACATTTCCTTTTCGCAGCCGCCCGTGAACGCGAGCGGAAAGAAGAGCAGGACGACTTTCGACGCCTCGATCCTCTCGTGGAGCGAGACTTCTTCGAGACCGTCCGCCGTCTTGCGCTTGAGTTTGAAATCCGGTGCCGGACATCCTTTTTCCAGTGCCATAATCGTCTGTACAATCGTGTTGAATCGAATAGTAGGAAACGAACCGGAAATCTACGCATCCCCGCTCCCCTTGCAACGGCGAACTGCCGTAACGGACGCATTCTTTCCCATGGGCCTCGCCGAAGCGCTGCCCTCCTGACACCAACCCGTCAGAAATCGATCCCGACGCGTTCGCCGAGGGCACGCAACGCGCTCCCTGTGGCCGGCAAACAGCGACGCAGACGCGCGGCGTGGGATTTGAAGTAATCCCGTGCGCCCTCCCCCGCCGATGCAGGACCGTCAATGCCGTGGAGAAAGCGCCACGCCTGCAGCGCTTCCTTCCCGTATTCGATGAGCGGGACGGGTTCTGTGTGTCCGTCGTCAAAGGTCTCTTTGACGCCCGCGGCGATGCGTTCGGCCTCGGCGATCCCCTCGTTCATACTTTGGATGCCGACGGGGCCGGTGAGGTGGGCGGCATCCCCTGCCAACCACACACGGCCTGCCCCAAAGCGGGAGACGAGGCGGTTTTCGAAGCGCACGAGGGAGCGCCAGAAGAGGTTCTCGCGCTTTGCCGTGAACCATGGCGCGCGGTCAACGAGAAGCCGTTCAAGCACTTCCTCGCGCAGCGCCGGGTAGGCGAGTCCCCCCACCCACTGCGCGAGGTCCCGGTCTTTCTCCCGCACGGAGCGCAGGGCAAAGCACTCACCCACTTCGAAGCTCCAGCGGCAGACATTGTTCGGCAACGGCCAGTACGCGCTCACGTGGCCGTGTTCCATGACGAGGTGCAGCATTTCGCCCGGCGGGACATCGCTCTTGAATTCAAAAACCGCGAACGTCTCCGGCGAACCCACCTCCTCGAAAGCAATGTTCAGCCGCCGCCGTGTGATCGAACGGTGCCCGTCAGCCCCGATAAGAAAGCGCGCCACAAACGGAATCGACTGACGTGCAAACCAGTCAATGTGCGCCGAAGCATACCCGATAAGGCGCTGTTCGAGTTCATCGACCTTGCCGCTCACGGTCGTGCCGTCGTCCCGGAAATCCGTCAGCGCGTGTTCCCAAAGCAGCGGCACGCCTCGCTCCCGCAGCGCCTCGGCGAGGATTTCCTCCAGTTCCGCCTGCCCAATGGAGACGCAGGCAGGCGCCTCGCTTTCTCCCAAGCTGAGGGACACCACTTCCTCCGACAGATCGTGAAACCGGATTCCAGTGACGGGCACGCCGCGCTCCTCCACGCGACGGCGCAGCCCGAAGGTTTCCAAACGTTCCAAGGTATCCGCGTGCAACGCGAGCCCATAGCTGTGCGTCCCGACGCCGGAAGCCGAATCGACGACCGTCACATCGATACCTTTGGCGTCCAGAAAAAGCGCCGCGCACATACCCACCGGCCCCGCGCCGGCAACCAACACATCCGTTTCGATTTTCTTCATGCGAGCACCTCCTGAAGAAGGATTTTACAATCCATAGACATTACGTCGCAGCCCGCCAAAGCACAACGATAATCCCGCGCCGCACAACGGCAGTAGAGGCACTAATGCGCCAAAGAAGCCTGCGCTCCCGCGTAAACATCCGCCCACGCCCTGCGGTTTTGCACCACATGCGGACTCCGTCTCGCCACGGAAACACATAATCCTAACGTCGCAAGCACTGAGCCCGCAAGAGCACCGATGAAAAATGGTGGTGGGAGCAGGATTCGAACCTGCGAACGGGTTACCCGAACAGATTTACAGTCTGCGTGCTTTGGCCACTTGCATATCCCACCGGCCAAAAACCACGAAACACAATGGAAGCGCCGGAGCTTGCCAAGGTTTTTTTCCGCGTGGGCGCAGATTTTCGCCAAACGGTTCCCGGAGAAACCGTGCCGCACCCAAATTAAGGCATTCAGCCTATCCCCTCTTTCAATAATCAGTAAAAAGCACAGCGGCAAATTGTGAGGTATTGACCCCAAGGACAACCGGGGCAGTCTCACGGCTACAACCATAGGAGGAAAATCCCGTGCCAATAGACATTGAAATCGAAAGAGATGACGCCGACATCCTTGTATTGCGAGTTCTGGGAGAACTGCAGGGTCTGTTATTAAACGATGCCGAAGCCCGGCTGCGCGGGCTCACGTTGGCCGGGTCGCGCCCGGTCGTGCTCGATCTTTCCGAATTGATGGCTCTTGACGAAAACGGGGTGCGTCTGCTCATCCGCCTCGCGCGCGCCCTTCACACCAAACGCAGCAAG
>SKLD01000152.1 GCA_007123395.1 Opitutales bacterium | reverse complement strand
TTCTGAATCACCCGCGATGTCACATGATGCACCGCCGGCCCTTCCTTAAGTTTGATACGAATTTCTCCCATAGTTGACTAAGTTTTTGCTTTCGAAAATATAATATTTCTTGAAGAAATATGCGCTTGCCATGCCCATATTTTTATGCTCTCTATTGCACATACCGGAGATGGATTGCAAGTAAATTTTTCTTTGAGAAATTTGATTCGGATTTTCCGCAGGAATGCGGCAAGATTCGCGCCACCGGTTCTTTTCCCTGCGGCGTAAATCCGTTGGCCGATCCTTCGGCGCCTGCGCCAGCGCAGAACTCGGTCTATAAGAAAGCCATCCTTTTCCGCTGCATCCCTCAAGCGCCGGCCAGAAAAAGATACCGTTCGCGCTTGGCGTAGTCGTTCTCCCTTTCGGCAGAAGCGTAGGGCGGGGCGCTCGTGTGTTCGGCGAGGGCGGCGTGCTGGGCGACGTTGGTCTCGAGGGCGAGGAGACCGCCGGGCTTGAGGTGGGCAGGTGCTTCGCGTAGGATGCGCACGAGGTCGGCCGTTCCGTTTTCCGGGGCAACGAGCGCCTCCTTCGGGTCGAAATTCGCGACCTCGGGCTCGGCGGCGTCCCAGTCGGCCTCACTCAGGTACGGGGGATTGGCGACGATGCAGTCGTAGCGGCGGCCCGCGAGGGGCACGAACCAGTCGCCCTCATGGAAGGCGACGCGCTCCGCGAGACCAAGGGCGGCGGCGTTTTCGCGGGCGAGGGCGAGGGCTTCGGCCGAGCGGTCGACGGCGTCGACTGCCGCCTCTGGGAAGGCGGTGGCAAGGGCGAGGGCGAGCGCGCCGGTGCCGGTACCGAGGTCGGCAATCCACGCGGGCGGACGGTCCTTGAGGCGCTCAATAACGCGCTCGACGAGCCACTCGGTCTCGGGGCGCGGGACAAGGGCGCGACCGTCGCAGCGCAGGATGAGCCCATGGAAGTCAACGGTGCCGAGGATGTGCTGAAGTGGTTCGCGGCGGGCGCGGCGGCGCACGAGCGGGCGCAAGACATCGAGTTCGGCATCGGTGAGCGGGCGCTCGAACTGCAGGTAGAGGCCGAGGCGCTTGCAGCCGAGGACGTGGGCAAGGAGGTATTCGGCGTCGAGCTTGGCTTGCGGCACGCCGACCTTTTCAAAATAACCCGTCGTCTTACCGAGGATATCTAGGACGCTCTGCATCGCGGTGGCTACGGGGCGAAGGGAACGCGCTCAGGCGGAAGCCTGCGCGCTCGGGTTGAAGAGGGCTTCGACGCGTTCCTCCGTCTCTGCCTCGGCCAGTTTTTCCGCCACCGTGTCGATGGCGCCGTCCATCAATTCATCGAGGTTGTAGAGCGTAAGGTTGATGCGGTGGTCGGTCACGCGACCCTGTGGAAAGTTGTAGGTGCGGATACGCTCAGAGCGGTCACCCGAGCCCACTTGGCTGCGCCGGTTGGCGGCGTACTTCTCGTGTTCCTCGCGCTCTTTCTTCTCGAGCAGGCGCGAGCGCAGAACAGTGAGGGCCTTGGCCTTGTTTTTGATCTGCGAGCGCTCGTCGGCGCACTTCACAATCATGCCAGTGGGCTTGTGCAGGATCTGCACGGCGGAGTCGGTCGTATTCACCCCCTGCCCGCCCGGTCCACTCGCCCGCGCAACGGAGATCTCGAGGTCGGCGGGGTCGATGTGGATGTCCACTTCCTCGGCTTCGGGGAGGACGGCGACAGTCGCGGCGGAGGTGTGGATACGTCCGCTCGCTTCCGTCGCGGGCACGCGCTGCACGCGGTGTACTCCGCTTTCGAATTTCATCCACTTGTAGACGTCTTCGCCCGTGAGAAGGAAGGCGATTTCCTTGTAGCCGCCCGCCTCCGAAGGACTCGCGTGCATGCCCTCGACACTCCAGCCGCGGCGCTCCGCAAAACGGCTGTACATGCGGTGGAGGTCACCCGCGAAGAGAGCCGCCTCATCCCCGCCCGTGCCGGCACGGATTTCCACAATGGTGTTGCGCGAATCGCTCGGATCGGGCGGAACCATGGCAACGAGGATTTCACGGTGCAGCGCCTCCAAGCGGCTTTCCAACTCGGGGATTTCCGCGCGTGCCATCTCCCGCAGCTCGGGATCGCCGGAGGTGTCGCCCGCCATGGCACGATTGCCGGCGAGGTCTCTGCCAAGACGTTCAAACCGGTCGTAGAGAGCGACGAGGTGGGAGAGCTTCTGGTGCTCGCGCGAGACCGTCGCGGCGCGGCGGCTGTCGGCGAAGAACTCGGGCTCGGCCATGAGCGCGTCGATCTCTTCGAGGCGATGGCGAAAGGGTTGGATATCGGGAAGGCGGCGCATGAGCGGCGGCGGATTTCCTTTGCTTCCGGAGAAATCCGCCCTTGAATCGAAACCGCATAGTGCATGTAACGCGAACAGGGAAAGCAAGCGCAATCCCGGCAACCACCATGGCTGAAGACAAACTCCACCGCCAAAACATCGTCGCCTGTGTCTGGGACTTTGACAAGACGCTCATCCCCGGCTACATGCAGTGGCCGATTTTCCGGCACTACGGCTTCGATGAAAAGATCTTCTGGCGCGAGGTGAACCGCCTGCCCGATATTTACAAGAAGCGCGGTCAGGTCGTCTCCAGCGATATCATCTATCTCAACCACATCCTCACCTACGTCCGCAACGGGATCTTCCCAGGCCTGAACAATGCGCTGCTGAGGAAGCTCGGCGCACAGCTCACCTTCTACCAAGGGCTGCCCGAATTTTTCCAGACGCTAAAGGACCTCGTTGCGCGCCACCCGCTCTACGCCCGCTTTGAAATCCGCCTCGAGCACTACATAATCTCGACCGGCCTAGCCGAAATGATCCGCGGCAGCGTCATCGCGCCGTACGTCGAGGGTGTCTACGGCTGCGAGTTCATCGAGGATCCGCTCCCGCCGCGCTTCGAGGAGCAAAAGGAGTTCGAACTCGATGCCGCCGCCGAGATCGGCCAGATCGGTCAGATCGTCGATAACACGATCAAGACCCGCTTTATCTTTGAGATCAACAAAGGCACGAACAAGATCGATTCCATCGACGTAAACTCGAAGATCGCGCCGGAGGACCGCCGTATCCCCATTGAAAATATGATCTACATCGCCGACGGTCCAAGCGACGTGCCGGTCTTTTCCGTCGTGCGCAAACACGGCGGGCAGGCCTACGCCGTCTACGAGCCCAAGAACGAAAAGGAGTTCGCCCAAAATGACGAACTGCGCTCGGGCGGACGCGTCGATCACTTCGGACGCGCGGACTACCGCGAAAAGAGCGACACTTTCATGTGGCTGACGAGCCATGTGCGACAGATCTGCGACCGCATCGTCCTCCAGAGCGAAGATGCCCTCTCGCGGCGAGTGGGGCGCCCGCCCCGTCACATCCACCGCGACGATCCCGCCTACGACCGCGGCCCCCGACAATCCGATCTCTTTGCTGAAAAGGCCGCTGCCGCCCCGGAAGAGCGCGGGGGGCGTAAACCCGAACCGGTCCCGCCGGAGCAACGGACGTCACCATGGAGTTCCGCGAAGGATTTTTCCTGACCTTCACCATTCTCGGGGGACTCGCACTCTTTCTCTTCGGGATGAGGATCATGACGGACGGCCTGCGCGCGGCTGCAGGCGAGCGTCTGCGCGGTATCATCTACCGGGGTACGGGCAACCGCGTCGCGGGCCTCGGCCTCGGCACGGGCCTCGGCTTCCTTATGCACAGCAGCGCGACAACGGTCATGACGGTCGGCTTCATCAATGCCGGTCTCCTCAGCCTCGCGCAGTCGATCCCCGTCTTCATGGGCGCGAACATCGGCACAACGCTTTCGATGCAGCTCATTTCCTTCCGCCTCACGGACTACGCTCTCGTCGCCGTGGCCTGCGGTTTTCTTCTCCACATGGCAGCGCCCTCGCCCCTCCTGCGCCACATCGGGCGCTCGATTCTCGGCTTCGGTCTCCTCTTCAAAGGCATGGACCTGATGAGCGGGGCCATCGAACCGCACCGCGACACCCTCCTGCCCATCCTCGCACACTTCGACGGCAGCACATGGAGCGGCATGCTATTCGGCACCCTCGCGGCGTGGCTCTTCACCGCCATCGTGCAGAGCAGCGGCGCGACCATCGGCATGACGTTCGTCCTCATCTCGGCGGGCGTCTTTACCTCCCTCGAACAAGCCTACCCCATCGTTCTCGGCGCGCACCTCGGCACCACCACCACCGCCCTCCTCGCCTCTCTCGGGTGCGGCATCGAAGCGCGGCGCGGGGCCGTCGCCAACCTCGGCTTCAACGTCTTCAACGTCCTCCTCGGCCTCCTCGCCGCACCCCTCTTCATCCGCGCCATGGAGTGGACTTCGGATGACGTAGTGCGGCAGACGGCGAACCTGCATACCGCCATTATGGTCGCCGCATCCGCCCTCATTCTACCCTTCACGCAGCACATCTCGGGCTGGGTGCGCACAGCCACCCCCTCGCGCCAAGCCGCCGCGCAGAGCAGTTTCCTCAATCCCAATATCCTCGACCGCCCGGAGTCCGCCCTCGCCGCCGTCATGCGCGAATCCCGCCGTAGCCTCAATATACTCGCCACCAGCCTGCGCGAGGCCCGCGCCCACTTTGAGGACAACCGCCAGCGGCGCATGCCGCGCGTCATCCTCGCCAACGAGCAGGCAATCAATGAAATCCGCGAAGCCGTCCGCTCCTACCTCACCCGCCTCACCGACCGCTACCTCTCGCGCCGCCAGCGCCTCCTCGCCCAATACCTCACCCACATCGCTGTCGATATCGAACGCATCGGCGACCACATTGTGCATGTCGTCGACCTCTCCGCCCGTCAGCACAAAGCCCCCCTCGCCGCCTACGACGCGGACATGCGCGCCGCCCTCCTCGAAGTCTTCGACAAAACCGAAAATGTTCTCGAGGCCACCCTGCACTCCCTCGATCCCGACGCCGCAACATACCCCGACGCCGCCGAAGCCATCGAACAAGCCCGCGACGACTTCGTGAACCGCTGCCAGGAGATCCGCCAGACTGTGAACGACCGCGTCGCCCGGCACGAAGTGCAGGCCATCGCGGGACTCTTCTTCAGTAACCACGTTCTCTCCTTTGAGCGGCTCGTACGCCACTGCAAGATGATCGCCCGCGAAGAACAGCAACCTTTCTTCGCCCTCAAACCCGCCAAGCTCGACCGCGTCGAACCGCCCGCCGGTGTCAAAACAGGTCCGAAAAAAAAGAAAAACTAGAACTCCTTCTTCGAAAATGATCTAATTTTTTGGGAGGCCGGTCAAAAACGTCGAACCATTGAAATCCGGAAATCAATAAGGCTGTAGTCATTGGGTAACCCGAAGCCTTGTTCCGGAATAAAACACAAACAGCTCCCGAACGCCGCGGATCCGACGGAGAATTGCGATCAGGTCGGAAAAGAGCCGGGCAACAGCTTCGGGACGGTTCCGTACGGCATTGCGCAAGGCAAGATGAACCAAGCTGATTCGCTGCGGCTCGTCGCGCACATACAGAAGCGCACCAAGCAGGCGGGCATCGGGTCCCGCATCGGACAGCAGATGCAGCGCTTGGCCGATCCCTTTTTTCTGGAACGACAAGGCCACCG
>SKLD01000245.1 GCA_007123395.1 Opitutales bacterium | reverse complement strand
CCGACCTCGACCGGACCCGTCGCAGCATCGTCGCTGTCCGCTTGGCCGCCGCTCTCGTAGAGAGCTTTGAGTTCGTGGCGCTTGATTTTTCCAAGGCGCGTGCGCGGCAGAGGCCTGTCGCTCAGGCGAAAGTCCGAGAGACGCTGGTACGAGGGGCGCTTCTTTCCAATGCGCGAGACGGCTTCCGCGATCGCTTCGCGCACTTTGTCGTCCGCCGTGCCACTCTCGGGCACAATGACGGCCACGAGCTTGCCGTCCGTTTGCAGCACGCCCACTTCGTCGATCTCCGCAGCCTCGCCGTAAGCGTCCTCAAGCGTCTCGGGGGCGATATTCTCGCCGCCCTCGGAGACGAGCATCGTGCCGACACGGCCCTCAAGGTGGAGGAATCCGTCGTCATCAAACCAGCCGAGGTCGCCGGTGCGGAACCATTCGCCGTCGAGAGCCTTTTCCGTCGCCTCGGGGAGATTGAAATACCCTTTGAAGACCCCCGGTCCACGCGCCATGACTTCACCCTTTTCAGGCCCGACGCCGGACTTCGCCTCCGCCCCGCCCTCTTCCGCGCCGGGCGCGGCGGAGGGGTCGATCTTCACTTCAGTCCCGGGCACGACGCGCCCGACCGTCTCGAAGCGGGGCTCACGGGCGTCGAGGATGGTGAGCAGCGGCGAGGTCTCGGTCAGGCCGTAGCCGATGACTACATCCCATCCGAAAGCGCGCAGGTCACGCGCAAGAGATGCTTCGAGCGGCGAACCGCCGGATGCCATAATGCGGACACGCCCGCCGAGATTGCGGTGGATCGTGCCGAAAAGCCTTTTGCCAAGGCGCAGGCCGAGACGATCGCCGAGGCGGCTGACCCCAAGCATAGCGCGGAATAGCGTCCATGCCACGGCACCGCGTGCCTTCGCCTTTTCGCGGATACCGTTGACGAGCGCGCGGTGCAGCCGCGGCACGCCGAAAATCACCGACACCTGAGCGTCGCGCACCGCCCGCGCGATCTGCGGCCCGGTGAGGGCGGAGGGAAAGACGAGCGAGAGACCGATAAAGAGCGGCGCGAGCGTCCCGACGACGAAAGGATACACGTGGTGCAGCGGCAGCGGCAGCAGGAGACGGTCGCCCGGCTGGATCAACCCGGTCTTTTCCGCCACCTCGAACTGGTAGTGGACATTGCGCCGTGAGAGGGGAACACCTTTGGGCGCACCGGTCGTCCCGGAGGTGTAGAACTGCACCGCGACTTCCTCGGCGTCGCGCTCCTCCGGCCCAAGCGGCTCGTCGGCCCGGAGCGCGAGCCATGAGCCCTCTTCGTCTTCGTCGCCGTCAAGCCGGTGCAGGGCAGGCCGCTTTTCCACGTCGAGATCGAGCTTCTCCAGCCGGGCCTCCCCGCGCTTGTCCACGAAAATGTGGCGTAGCTTCGCGTCTTCGAGAATATGGGCCAGTCCCTCGTCGCCCATCTGCGCATCCACCGGCACGACCACCGCGCCGGCGCGCACGACGGCGAGGGCAACGACAACATAAGCAGGCGTCGTCGGCGCAACCAAGGCGACCCGCTCGCCCTCTTTCACCCCGTTTTCGCCGAGCCCGGCGGCAAGTCGGCCAACCAGTTCGTCCAATCGTGCGTAGTCCCAGGTGTCGGGACCATCATCCGCGCCGAACGCTATCAACGCAGGCGTATCGCCCTCCGCGCCAAAGCGCGTCAGTGAGATTTGCACGTTCTCTCCATCCTTCTTCGTGTCGTCGTCTGTTGACATAGGCGTCCCTCGTTCCAAGCAAACGTAAACACAATACCCCCAGCCGAGTCAACGATGGGCGGACCTTATCAGCAGCGGCGGCAAGGCCGCGCCGCGGAAACAGCGAGCCCCGCTCAAAGCGGCGTCCCGCATCCGTTGATTCCGAGCCCCGCTACCGGCACAGAAAAGGTCAAAAATGCAAGCAACCTATTCCGTGCCACGGTTGGACGCGGCAAGGACGGGGTCGAACGCGCGGAGGACGGATTGCGGCCCGCGGTATTCGCCGCCGACGACGGAATGCAGAAGGATATGGCCGTAGCGGTCGACCACGGCAAGTTGGGGAATTCCCCGCCCGCCGAATTGCCCCAACCTGCGCGCTGTGCCGGATCCGTGGGCGATGGCAGGCCATGGCATGCCGGACTCCTCAAGGTAGGTGCCCATGTCGCGGCTGGAACGGTCGCTGCTAACGAGAAAGACCTCAAAATTGTCGGCACCCTCGGCCCTGCGTTCTTCATACCACTCGACAAGCACCGGTGTGAAGCGGCGGCAGGGTCCGCACCAGGAAGCGGAAAAATAAAAGACAAAGAACTCCGGCTCCGTCGTCTCATCGAGATTGAGACGGCGCAGCCGCCCGTCGACAACCTGCCTCGCAGATCGCCGCACAAGTCGCGTTATTTCAGCTTCTGAATCGGCGTAGACAGGACGCTTGGTGCGCGCGGAATGGTAGGCCACAGACCACTCGACGATATATTCGATATCCTCCAGCGAGAACGCGCGAATATCAACGTGATGGACGCCACTGTTAATTTCAAGAAAGGCGAGCGTTCCGTAAGCACCGACAAGCCGCCCCTCAACCGTCGACCCGTCCCGACCGTTCCACTCGCGCTCTTCCGTGCTCACGGGACACGAACCCGCGGAAACAGTCAAAACTGCAAAGGCACAGCAGAATCCGGAAACACAGAAAGCATAAAGAAACTTCACAAATAAGGCATAGCCGCTGTCCGGAAACAAGGTCAAGCCCGTCCGGATGCGCATGATCCCGTCAACCCAGTCCTCCGTGGCCTCTGCCCACGTCAATAATATTTATTTGTGAGTCTATTTAAGCAAATATTTATTTCAGAGTTGATTAATTCTACACTCCGGCACTTGAAACAGGCCAATACGTTCGCTCCGGCACAAAAATTTACTGCCCGTAAATTCGCGGTCGCTAAACCCGGCGAAACGGAGACACTCATCGTTTTGTGAGAAACAAGCGTGGAACGGCCCGAGGATTCCGGTTTTTGCGACGGTGTGCGGTGGCCGCCGCAGTATGTCTCGGCATGGCCGCCTTGGCCGCGGCTCTATTTTTCGCGCGCAGGGCCGCCTTGGAACCCGGAGAAACCGCCGACACGGAGATCTTTCCGGGGATCACCTATCGCGTGGAGCCGATTGACGGGCCGGGAAGCCCGGTCGCGCACAGCGTGACAGTAGACATGAACCATCCCGGCGTCCGCGTGACTGTCTCGAAGCCGAACGCCCGTGCGGAGCGCCCTTTCCGTCTCGCGCCTGCCGAGTGGAAACTACGGCGCGGCGGCTACGCCGTTCTCCTCAACGGAGCCCGCTACAAACCCGCCGGCTTTCTCAACAGTTTGCCCGGACGCGCCGTGGAATCCGTCGAACTGGTCGTCGGCGAGGGCGCGGCGGCGGGTCACCGGAGCATCTCTCACCTCATCGGATGGGACGCGGAAGGACGACTCCACTCCCCGACCGAGCGACCTGCGCCGGAAGATGCCGTGTTCGCCGCCGTCCACGGCATCGGACTTCTCTCCCTTCTCGTCTACGCTGGTGAAATCGACCCGGAGGCGGCTGATCCGTATTTCGCCGAGCGCGTCATCAACCGCACCTTCATCGGCATCAATCCGGAGACGGGAGTCCTCATGCTATTCGCCTTTGCCAAAGCACGCGAGTTCGAGGCCGCACACTATGTGCGCGACCGGGGCGCCGTCTACGGCGGGCAGCTCGACTCCGGCTCAAGCACCCACCTCCTCCTCGGACGCAAAAGCGAAGGACTCCCCGCCTACAGCGGCCTGCGCGGATGGCGTCCCATCGCCAGCTACATCGCTATTCAAAGCAACGAAGCGCACCGTTGACCGCCCCCTGCGGATCTCTCAGCACCTTATAGGTCAAATCATATTTAATATTATTTCCTTCAAGTATGTGCTATGGATATGGGGGTATAAAAATAATATTTGATCAGATCCTTTGGATACCATTCCTTAAACACAACTCAGATTTAATTTATTTGATTATACACATAGATTTTTATTTTGTTTCTAATCTCAGATTTAAATTATTTGTAGGGGGGGATCATGGGGTGGCGTTGAGCCAGCGTTGGATGGCGGAGAGGGAGCGGGTGTTGAGGAGGTGTTCTTTGGTGAGGCCGCCTTTGCGGGCGGCGAGGACACCGGCGCGGGCGTGTTCGAGACCGGCGGTGTGGTGGGCATCGGGATTGACGGCGCAAAGGACGCCTTTTTCGGCGGCGCGGGCCCAGTGGCGCCAGTCCATGTCGAGGCGGCGTGGATGGGCGTTGAGTTCGATGGCGGCCCCGTTGGCGGCGGCGGCATCGATGATCTTGGCGACATCGACGGCGTAGCCCTCGCGGCGGAGGAGGAGGCGGCCGGTGAGGTGGCCGAGCATCTTGCGCGGAGCGATGTCGGCCTCGAGGGCGCGGATGATGCGCAGGGTCATGTCTTCCCGTGACATGCCGGTCATGGAGGCGTGGACGGAGAGGACAACGTAATCGAGATGGGCGAGGACATCGGCGTGGAAGTCGAGGGACCCGTCTTTGAGGATATCGACCTCGCAACCGGCGAAGAGGTGGATGTCTCCGCCGGACTCCCTGTTCCACGCGCGGATTTCCTTCACTTGGCGGGCGAGGCGGTCCTCGTCGAGTCCGTGCGCCTGCCAGCTGGCCTTGGAGTGATCGGCGATACCGAGGTATTCCCAGCCGAGGTCGCGCGCGGCCCGCGCCATGGCTTCGAGGGAGGCCTTGCCGTCGGAGGCGGTCGTGTGGTTGTGAAAGACGCCACGCAAGTCGTCGAACTCGACGAGGCGGGGGATTTCGCCTTTTTCGGCGAGTTCCAGTTCGTCGCGGCCCTCGCGCAACTCGGGGGGGATGTAGGCGAGGCCGAGCTTCTCGAAAATATCCGCCTCGCTCCTGAGCGGCACCGACTCGCGCTCGGAGGGGATTTCGTCCTCCGGTTTCTCGCCCTCGCGTTTCGGAAAGAGGCCCCACTCGGAGAGGCTGAAGCCGCGCGCGAGGGCGCGCTGGCGCATGCGCACGTTGTGGTCTTTGGAGCCCGTGAAGTGGTGCAGCGCGGAGGCGAAGCGGGCGGGCGGCACAACGCGCAGGTCCGCCTGCAAGCCGCCGTCAAAACGCACGCTGGACTTTGTTTCGCCCTTGGCGAGGACCGTGTCGACGCCGTCGAGCTTGGTGAAGGCATCCATCACGGGGGCGTGGTCATCAGTCGCGACGAGGAAGTCGAGATCGCCCACCGTCTCCATGCCGCGGCGGAAGCTCCCCGCCACCTCGGCGGCTTCCACGCCGGGCAGCCCGCGCAGGGTTTCGAGGACCGGCAGGGCCACCGCGCGCACATCCCACCAGAGGTGACGGGCGCTGTAAGCGGCGAGGTTGTCGATACCTTTGAGGAGGTTTTGCGCCGTCTTCGCGCCGAAGCCGGAGAGCCCTGCGACGCGCCCGTCCTCGCAGGCACGCCGTAGCTCCGCCACCGATTCAATCTCCAGTTCCTCGTAGACGCGCTTCACCTTCTTCGGCCCGAAGCCGGGAATCTCCAGCATGGCAACGAGGCCTTGCGGGACGGAGGCCCGCAGCTCCTCGTAGTACGGG
>SKLD01000302.1 GCA_007123395.1 Opitutales bacterium | reverse complement strand
GAGCGTTGTGGAGCCAAAGCGTTCGGCCACCAAACCGCCATAAAATCTGCCTCCATGGACATTTGCGGACTGGCTGGGATTCAACGGTGCGAGCCAGTTTCCATCAGCGTCCCGGGTGCTGAAGGGGTACCAGCGCCGGGTGTCGGTGATGCCGTCTCCATCAATATCAAGGTTGAGGGATTCAGGCCCGGTGTTGCGGAAGGTGGTGGATGCGGTGACGTAACTGTTGGTATTGCTGAATGCCAGGACATCGGCTGTTTCGCGTGTGGGCTGCCGGTCCACGAGCACGGGAAACTCCAGTTCACTGCG
Source organism: Opitutales bacterium (assembly GCA_007123395.1). GTDB lineage: Bacteria > Verrucomicrobiota > Verrucomicrobiia > Opitutales > Oceanipulchritudinaceae > SLLG01. The sequence goes on along the minus strand of SKLD01000302.1, from coordinate 5,313 downwards.
AGCCCCGAGGGCGTCCACCGCGGTGAGGCGCACGGCGTAGGTTCCGGCGCGGTCGAAATAGATTTCAGTGTCCAGTGCATGCGCATCGCCGATCCGCGTGCCGGCGGGTCCCTGCACAACCTCCCAGGTGACACTGATGGGGGCGTCATCGTCGGTGACCTCAGCCTCCACATAGATGCCGTGCCGGGGGCTCAGGTAGACGGGAACGCTGCCCGGCCAGACAAGGTTGATGACGGGCGCCGCGTTGACGGTGAGCGTGAAGGATTGCTCAACGGCAGGATTGATCCCGTCGGAGACCGACACCACCACGTCCACTGTCTCCGCGTCTGCCACAGGCACACCCGTCAGTACACCGTTCCCGCCCCCGAAGTTGTAGAGGCTCAGCCACTCCGGACCCTCGATCAGCGTCAGCGTCATGCTGTCCTCATCGGGATCTTCGGCCTGAAGGTAGTAGTTAAATAAAGTCCCTTCATGCGCCACCGCCGGCGGCTCGCTGGTAAAGAACGGCGGCAGGTTCAGGGGGGGCGTGTTGAGCACCAGGGTGTTGCTCCATGCGGAAGGCGCTTCCGTGCCCTCGGCGCGCACCCGGTAGCGGTATTCGCTCGACGGAGCGCGTCCCGAGAGCTGCACGCCGGTGCTGTTCTCCGGGAGGGCTGCGGCAAGGAACCATGACTGGCCGCCGTCGCTGCTTTCCTCCACCGTGAAGCCGGTCTCGCCGATGCTGTTGTCGTTCCATTGCAGGGCGATGAAGCCTCCAGTGGGCGCAGTGCCGCGCAGGAAGGACGGCGCAATGGGCGTCCCCTCGATCGGGGCGTAGACCGCCTCGATCACCATATCGCGGGTGATGGCGTCAAAGGCATGGCTCCAGCCGAGGAAGACGTAGCCCGCGGGAGCTTCAATGACCGGGGCCACAGGAGATCCGCCGTAGGACACCGTTTGGTTGAGGGTGCCGTCCAGCACCACACCATCACCGGCATCGAAGACGATCTGCGCATCGGGGTGCATGTAGGGCTGGCCATCATACAGGATGTTGTCCGCAGTGATTCCGTAACTACGGGCGCCGATCTGCACGACGGCGTCGGCCACCGTGCCCGAGGTCCGCGAGACCGCGGGATGCGTTTCCCCGGCAGGCTGGATGGTAAAGGCGATGAGAAAATCGCCGCCGCTGCTCTGGACGGTCACGAACTTATTTTCCGAAACCTGAGGATTCATAACCGGATCCGCTTCGGCGAGGGATCCTCCAAATTGCAGCGAGAACGCGCTGCCTCTGCTGCGGGTGCCGTGGGCAAGAACCGCCCCGGCTGGGTGCAGGACCGTGCCTTGCAGGGTTGCGCCGTTGGGCGCAGTGATTGTGAAGGTGTTGCCACTGGTTGTGACTGTATTGAAGGGCGAGGTGGGCAACTGCCAATAGGTGGCGTCGGCGCTGGTGTCGGCCACGAGGAAGGCTGCCTGCGCGCCGGTGGCCGCGCTGTCAAAGTCGGTCATGTACCAACGCTTGTGGTTGGCCACGCCCATGTTGTTGGAGGCCATCTCCGCGATCACGTGGCCGCCGCCATCGACTTTCACCAGTGGCGTGCCGACCAGAGTGCCGGTGCCGAGGTTGGTCGCAGCTGCCAGCTGCGCATCGGGATCCACTTTGTATAGAGTCGCTTGGCTGGTGCTTTTGCCAGGATTGTCACGTCCGCCGCCGACGACCCATGCGGTGTCATTACCGATAATGCGGAAGCCGAGGCCATCCGGCCCGTCGTGGCCCACTTCGGTAAACAAACGCGCCTTGAATTGCGACAGTATATCGCCTTCGTCCTGAAACTGATTACGGAAGGCAAAGATACCGATCCCATGCGGATCCAAATTCGCTGTTTGCCAGGCATGGAACTCAAGTGGCGACTGCGCCGGCACATCCGCCGGGTAGTGCAGGAAGCTCCAGATCGTGCCGCCGCGGCCGTCATCCCAGCGCGCGCGGTCCGGCGACAGCGGACCTTGAAAACGGTCAAAGACATAGCGGGCGGCTGGCAATAAGGCAGGATCGATATAATAAAACGCCTGCCCATAGACCCCCTCGCCGCGGATGTGCATATTGTCATTGGCCCAGTCGGGCTTGATGCCGCCGTAGTCATAAACGTTAACGGCCGCCGTCGGTGCAGACAAAAGCGAGCGATATGCAGCGGAAATGGCCGTCTCTGCGCGCAGGTCGCGTCCATCGAGGTTGGCCATCGCCATCCCAAAGGGGCCGACAAAAAGGCCATAGGGATAGTAGGTGTAGCCGATGCCTTCCGGAGCCCAACCGCGGGATTCCGGATGGGTGCCGAGACTGGAATGAAGATAATTGCGCACGCGGTTGTAGGCGGCATCGAGCAAGGCCGGATCAAAGCGTGAATCGGTGGCGAGCAGTGCCAGCCCACCGGCGGAACCGCGGGCACCTTGCCAGTTGCTGGCGGTGCTGGTGTTTTGCTCCGTGCCGCCGTTGTTGACGATCACCTTGCCGATGTCGAGCAACGATTTGGATACCTGGAACAGAAAGGCATCATCCCAATGGGGCGACATCGCGCACCAGTCGTACGCGAGCGCCACGTGAGTGGCCATCCAGTAACTGCGCAGACCCATCAGGCCCGGATCGGCCCAAGCGTAATGCGTGCCAGCGATGACCCACTCCACATCCTCGCGGGCGGCGATGGCATAGCTTTCGTCACCGGTGATCACATACAGGAAGGCATTGATCTTGGCGCGCATGGACCTTGAGTAGCTGTGCTCGGGATCAAAGGGTAGGTAGTCGCCGTTGTGATCACGGGATTCGATCAACGTCTGCACCATATCGTCAAACGGTGCCAGCGTCGCGCGGTAGCGCATCTCCGGAATATCGTCCGCTGTAAAGAAGAGACGCGGGTGATTCCCCGGCTGGAAAGAATAGTAGTCGCCAAAGTCTCCCACAACCATGAGGGCGTCGGAGCTGCTCTGGCGCTCGCTGAGCATGGCGCGTCGGCGATACATGAGATCGCCCGTAAGGCTGCCGCCCACCGCCACTTTGCCGGAGGGGCTCACCGCGACCGCATGCAGGCCACCGGAGGCTGCCCAGCGGGTCACCATTTCGCGCGTGCTGAGGTCCGGACTGAGCACCCAGTGGACGCCTCCGCCATTGTACCGCCCCGGCAAGGCGTCAAAGGTCAAGGGAGTGCCCGCCGCAGCCGAGCCAACCACATGCACCCGGCCCACGTCGTCGACGAGCAATCCCCCTTCTGTCAGGCGGATGGTGTTATCCGCCCCGCTGTTCAGCCGGTTGGTCATGTACTGGCCGGTTTTGAAGGCGCCGGTCACCCGGTCCAGGCGGATCACCGCAACTTTGGGCACTGTCGAGGTGAAGGCGTTATTGTGATATTGGTCGCCACCGACGAGCTGAACCACTACCGAAAGATCGTAGGGATCATAACGGATCGGCGTGTTACCGCCATCGTACTCGAGGCCGATATAGACATCCCCATTCGGCGCGATGGTCACCCGCTGGGTGCGGGTGTCCGCCATGTTGTTGTCGAGGCGGTTGAGCCAACGCCCGTTGTCGTCGTTGCTTTCCCAGTCGTAGCCACGGATGACGCGCTCATTGAAGTTGCCGGCGGCGTAGCTGCGCACGGCGAAAATCGGCACGTCGACCGGGAATGTGGAACCTCCGGTCGGTTCGCCGACGGTAATAAAATTCTTCCATCCGGTAATCCACACGCGCTCCAACTCGGCATCGACCGCGACATCGGTCGTGTAGGTGCTGCCGGATCCGGCCATCAAAACGGGATGCAGGGTGCCATCGGGATGCACCAGCGCCACATCGCCAGCGGCAAGGGTCTGCGCGCCATAGGTCGTGGTCGCCGACATCAGGGCCGCTGTCATGCCGTTCGGCGCGGCGTCGATGCGGTGCGCCAGTTTGTGGGCGATACCCATGGCGGCCGGAGTATGGTGCCAGAGCACGGTGTCCGCCGTCGGGTTGAGCTTGACGATCCCGGTGGGGCCGACCGCGGCGTAGATGTTGCCCTCGGCGTCGAGCGAGATATCCGCCACGGCCTCGCCGACCACCGAGGCCGAGAGGACCGTGCGCCCGTCCTCGCTCATCCGCACGATGACGCCATTCTGCCCCGGTGTGGCCGATGAGAGCACCCGTGGCGTCACCCCCAACCCGGTGAAAAAGTCGGGATGGATGACCCCGCCCATCACCAGAGTTCCGTCCTGCTGGTATTCCATGCCCCGGATGAACTCCGACGTCGACGCGGTTCCCATGTTGGTGGAAATGTTGACGCGGTTCTCAAGGGCTTTGATGTGCAACGAGGCTGGATTGCTGAATCCTCCCGTGTTGTCATACGCAACAGCGGTGATTGTAAGATCCCCAACCGGCGCGGACTCCCACAGCCATGAGTAGGGAGGTTCAAAGACGCTGCCAATCAGGAGGGATCCATTCCAGAACTCGACGCGCGTCACATGCCCATCCGCGTCGGAAGCGTTGGCACTGAGGGTCAAAGGAGCTCCAGCCAGGGTGATGGTATTGCTCACGGGCCCCGTAAAACTGACGACGGGGGCGGAATTGAAATTGCCGATAACACGCAGGTTGTCCACCCGCAGACGGTTCCAAGTCTGGCTGCCGTCATTGAACAGGGTGAAAAAGTAAGGGCCGCTGGCCTCAATAGCCACGCTCACCTCGTAGCGAACCCATTCCTCCTTGTTGACGTTGAAGGATGCGACTACGGTGGGCTCGATCGGGTATCCCGGTTCATCCTCAACAGAGAGAAAAAGTGGGTGGTCTCTCGAATCTCCACGGTGGGCGTCGAACTGGAAGGTATAGGTTTCGCCCGCCTGCAGAAACAGTCGCGGAGTTGAAATCCAGACGACCCCATCCGAGGGATTGAAGTTCAAATACCCGTTTAAGATACTGCCGCTGGTGGTCACACCTTCCAGACCATCGCGGAAGGAATACTGGACAAACGGTGCCAAGGTTCCATCGGTGAACAGAACCGTGAGCGGCTGCGACACCTCGGACTCCACACCGCGAATATCCCGGGCGACGATGCGGAGGTTCTGTTCGCCGGGATCATAGTCGGTGAGGGTCAAGCTAAAGGCCGACTGGGTGAACGTTCCGAGCAAACGATCATCGAGGTAGACACGCACCCACGCCAGGTCCGCGCTCACGCCAAATGCGTCTCCAGCAATTTCAATCGGCGTTCCCTCAATAACTTCCGCGCCGTATTCAGGTGAGGCAAAATGGATGACCGGGGCTACAGTGCGCACCACGCTCACGTCGTCGATGCGCAACCACGGAAAACCATGCGAGCCGTAGACATT
>SKLD01000085.1 GCA_007123395.1 Opitutales bacterium | reverse complement strand
TCATCAACACAGAAAAGAAAATACCCAAAACCATGAAAAAACACCTCCTTCTTCTCTCCGGCACTTTCTTGTGCATCTCCTTCGCGGCTGGCCAATCCATCTACTTCCAGCCCTTCGACAACACGATTGACCAGTCGCCGATCGAGACCATCGACGGCTGGAGCTACGCCGTGCACGACGGTGTCGCCCGCACGCCGGGCAACTCCGCCCAGCAATATGGCAATCTCAGCAATGTTCTCGGGGGGCTCGCCTACAACGCCAACAGCCCGCACGGCGGCAGCGAGGACCGCGGCATCCTCACATGGACGAACGGCGGGGCGGTGCCCCTGAATATCGCGCAGACAACCCCTGGGCTCGCCTTCAGCGTGCTTCTCGGGCACAACTCGGCGGACGCCGAGTCGCGCTTCGCCATCCGCGTCGACAACGACTGGTTTGTCGCCGCCCAGCCGGTATCCATGGCCTCGCCCGTGCAGTGGGCTTCCGGCATGGAGACGGGAGCGGAGACCTACGAACTCGCCTTCACGACCTCCGGTTCGGCATGGGCACCGCTGGCCTACGACAGCCTGCTCGGCGCCGACAGCAGCGGATTCGAGCTGTATATCGGTCCGGTCGCTGGCATGGCCGGAGACCTTCCCGCCGGTGCCATCACTGCCGTGGGCATTTACAACTACACGCCGGAAGGCTCCGTCACCCGCTACGACGACTTCACCGTCATCCCGGAGCCGTCGGCCTACGCGGCCGTCCTCGGCCTGATCGCGGCGGCGCTTCTCGTGCTGCGGTCCCGCCGCCGGTAGGCACCCCCGTTTTTCCCCATCATTCCCCCTCAGTGGGCGCGTTTTCCCCGGTGGGAAACGCGCCTTTTTTCAACGATCGTTCATCGCGGGGCACCTCTCCCACCCTCCCTCACCCCCATCCCACAATGACCTTGAAGCAAACTCGCACTCCCGTGCACCAAAGCGCACGGTTCGCCGTCGGCGCGCTCCTCCTCGCCGCAGTCTCCGCTACCGCAGAACCTCTCGTTCAGGAATCGTTCGCAAACCAAACCGGCGCCGACCAAGCGGTGAGTGCGCTCTCCGCGTGGCAGGTGAGTGTCGCCGACGGCACCGCCGACCTCACGCGCTCCGGCTACGCGGCAGGCCAGCCGAGCGCGGGCATCGGCCCGGCGCACAGCGCGCACGCGGCCTTCGACGCCGGAACGCCGGGAATCGTCTACATGTATGTCGGGGCGAGTCCCGTCACGACCGCTTTCCTGCTTTGGACAACCCTCGACGGAACGGGCGGCAACCCGCCGCCTATCGAACCGGACGCCTTCACGGAGTTCGGCTGGTTCCAAGGGCACGGGAGCGCCGCCAGCGAAACGCGCCTCGCCGTGGAGATCGACGGGCAGTGGTTCCTGAGCCGCCACGGATTCGCCATGGAAGGCACTCCGTTGTCCGGCGCCAGCGAGTTCGCGGCTTCGGCGGAGGAAAAGCGCGTGCTTTTCTCCCGCGACGCCGCCGAGTGGTCGGATTTCGCCTTCACGCCGGGATCAGTGTTCGCGGTGACCGCCAATCCGCCCGCGCGGGAAGAGGATTTGCCCGCCGGACCCGTCACGGCGGCGGGCCTCTACAATTACGTCGTTCACACCGCGGGCGCCCAGACGAGCCGCGTGGACGCCTTCGAAATGCGGTCGCTGCCCGATCCCGACGAGCCCCAACCGCCGGTGATCACAGGTCACCCCCGGTCCCGCCGGGTTCTCGCGGGCAGCGATGTCACCTTCTCCGTGGACGCCACGGGGACGCCGCCCCTCCACTACCAATGGCGTCTTGACGGAGAGCCGCTCGCCGGGGAAACCGCGCCGACCCTTCATCTCGCGGCGGTGACCCCGGACGACGCGGGCGACTACGATGTGGTCGTCCATGCCGGCGCGGATCTGGCGACGGTCAGCTCGCCGGCGCGGCTCACGGTCGTCGATTCCGGCGCGGTGCGGCTCCTCATTGTGGCGGGTGAAGCCAATGCCCTCGGCACGGGAGCGACCGGCGGCGACCTCGCCGGCACTCACCTCGATGAACAGAGCGACATCCCCCTCTTCCATTGGTTGCGGGCCTCGGGCTCGGAGTCCGCCCCGGTCACGGGTGATTCCGGCGCTGAAGCCCTCGGCACGCAGTTTGTCACTTCGGGGGACAATCCCTTCCTCTACGACACTTCGCCCACGCCCGGCGGCCACGGGCCGGAAGTCACGCTGGCGCGGACGCTCGCCGATGTCGCCGGTTCGGGTCCGGTCGCGGTCGTGAAAGTGGCCGCCTCGGATTCAGTTCTCGGGGGAAGCGGAAGCGCCTCCGGTCAATCGTGGTGGAAACCGGGGGGCACGCTGCACACCCGCCTTCTCGAGGAGATCGACAACGCGGTCGCCGAACTCGCGGCGGATGAATTCGACGCCTATCCGGCCGCATTGTTCTGGATACAGGGAGAATCGGATGCCCGGCGGGACGGCACTGTCGACAACACCGCCTTTGCGAACGCCTACCACGCCAACCTCGGCATGCTTGTCGAATCCCTCCGCACGCATTACGACACTCCGGAACTGCCAGTGGTCGTCGCCCGCATCGATCCCGCCCCGTTCGGCGGGGCCGATTACGCAGCCAACGCCGCCACCGTGCGCAACGCGCAGACCGGCTATGTCCGTGCCACCGCGCACAGCGCATGGGTCGACATGGACGACCTGCCCCGCGTCGGCGGAGGCGACCAGCACCACCTCTCCGACGCCGGTCTGCGGCGCCTCGGCTGGCGGATGGCGCGGGCCTACCTCAGGTTGCAGGCACTCGCCGGGCGGCCCGCCGACGCAGTCGTCGTGCAGCCGGGTTCCGGGCAACCGCGGCGCGACTTCACGGCCGACAACGCCCTCGCCGTTCTTCCGGCGGACGGTTGGCAGCCTTCCCTCGACATCACGTCGCCCGACTCAGGATTCCACACCGCCACGTTCGCGCACACGCGGCGCACCGACACCGGACGCAAACGCCTCAGCCTTCAATACTCGCACAATCTTAGCGATTGGGCGCCGACCGATGACTGGGATGTGCTGGCGGCGGAACCCGCCGGTGCCGGACTCGAGCGCATCACCCTGCGCAGCGGGCCGTGGAGCGCCGGTGAGCCGATTTTTATCCGCCCCCGCCCCGAGGACACCCGCACCCTCGATGAGCTGACCTTCGAGAAAACCCGCGACCTTTGGCTGCGCATGGTCCGCGGATGGGCCGGGCGCCTGAACAGCGCGGGCACCGGATGGGAAAACGTGCCCACCTACTTCTACGAAGCCGCCACGCGCATGGCCTTTCCCCTCGCGGCATGGCTCTCACAGCCCGGGCGGGAAGGCGCATGGGATGTCGATGGCGTCGAGGTCGATCCCGGCGAACTGCTCGTCACCATGCTGCGCCACGGCACCGATCCGGGCCATCCGCAGCGCTGGCCGCGCAGCCCCTCCAACCAGTGGGACCAGATCATCGTCGAATCCGCCGTCGTCGCCCTCGCCGCATGGATTCTGCAGGCGGGCGGATCTTCCGCATGGGATGCGCTGTCCTCCGCCGACCGCTCGAACATCAACAGTTTCCTCCAGTCCATGCCGACGCACACCTACACCACCAACTGGACGTATTTCGTGCATTTCAACCACTTCTTCCGCAAACGCTTGAACGACGCCGGGGTGTCGGAGTTCGGCGGCCACAACCTCTCCGTGATGGAAAACTCCCTGCGCCGCGCATACCAGCTCAAGCGCGGCGGCGGATGGTATTCGGATCATGCGGAGACCGATATATTCGACGACTACACGCCCCTTGTCCTCGCCGCCTACCCCATGATTCTCTTCATGGCCGATCCCGGTGTCTCCGAAAGCCAGACACGCCTCTCCGATACCGGAGGCATCGGACGGCGCGAGATTCTCCGCGGCGTCGCGCGCTTCGTCGCCGCCCAGCCGTGGTTCTTCGACGACGGCGGGGCGCATCCGGAATTTGGGCGGAGCACATCCTATAAAATGGGGCGCCTCATCACACTCATCCTCGCCTACCACCTCGAGTTCGCCTACAACCGCGCCCCCGGCGGATGGAATTACGACTTCAGTATCTTTCCGGAAGACGAAATCAGCGTCGGCCAATTGCGGCGGCTTATCCGGCTACACCTCAACCACTACCTCCGCAACGAGACGATCGATCCGGACCATTTCCGCATCCATCACGGCCTTACCCGCGAAGGCGGTCCGCTCGTCATGGAAGAATACCTCGAACGCAGTCCCGGCTCCGTCTATTGGGCGGGCTATCCCTTCGCCGCCCTCTGGCTGCTCGCCGACGACGACCCCCTCTGGAGCACTCCGGAAGAACCGCTCCCCGCCGAAGAAAACGCCTTCGACCGGTGGAACGATGTTCCCGGGTTTCTCCTGCGCGCGCGACCGGACACCGGCCATCTCGAGTTGTTCAACTCCGCCACGAACGGCGGCGTGTCACTGCGGTCCTACAACTACACGCAGTACATGAACAAATACAACAAGTTCAGCTACTCCAGCCGGATCGGCTACACCACCCGCGACGGCACCCGCCTCGATCAATGCCTTCTCATCAATAATGTCATCCGCGACGACCCCGAGGGCGACCTCTACCGGCCCGCCGGATGGGCCGACGGCGAGCCCGGCGTCCTCCGCACGGCTGCCGATATCGACGGGCGCCGTGTCAGCACGCTCATCTTCTTTCGCGGCGGGGCGCAAATCCGCGTCCATCGCATCACTGGACCCGCCGGTTTTCAACTGCGCGAAGGCGGCTACGCCCTCGGCCGCAACGCAGGGGAAACGCCCGCCGTGCAGACCGGCGCCGACTGGACCTACCGCGAATCCTCGCGCGGCGCGGCCCTCTTTGCCCGCCTCGCGGGCTACAATGAAAACCTGACCGCGAGCGACACCGGCACCCACTCGCGCGACCCCGCGTGGACGATGGACGGTGCCCGCACAGCCAGCGTCGGCAACACCCCGCACTACGCCGCCGTCATGGTCAAGGCCTCCGCCTTCCCCTTCGAGCCCACGACGGCACGGAATAGCCTTGCGTCAATCTCCGCGGACGCAGACGGCGCGAACCTGCAATTCACGGACGGCTCCACCCAGTGGGCGCCGTTTTTGCCATGATCCCTACGTCGAAGTCTTTGGTCCACATGCCCTATCAAAAAAGTGGCTTCTTCGAGGGTTATCCGGACATTTTCACGGGAGGGGAACTCGGGCGTTAATATTCAACGCTCACCGCTGTGCCGACCACGTTTCTGGTTCGGGAGCTTCCACTCCGATTCCACCCCCCGCCACCGCCAGATCGGTGTGCCGCAAGATATCGACGGGGCTCACTCCGGGTGGCTTGCGCAAACGCGAGAGCGCCGCCGCTCCCCCTCCCTCCCGAAGCCAATCCTCACTCCCGAGAGCCTTCCCACGGCTGAAAAAGCGCGCCCGCAGCCGCAACAGCTCGTGCGCGTCCAACTCCCCGCCGCAGGCCACCGCCTCCGCCAACGCCGCCGCATCAATCCGCCCGCCCGTGCCGTCGCGCTTCGGCGACGCCCCCGTGCCCAACATCAACAAACGGTAACGCGCCAGCGCCTCCCCCTCGCCCCCTTCGCCCGGGAAACAAGC
>SKLD01000212.1 GCA_007123395.1 Opitutales bacterium | reverse complement strand
ATCGCCCCGCCGCCCGCTTTCATGACCTCTTCAAGGACGGCGAGGTAGACCTCGGTTTTCCCCGATCCCGTGACACCATGCACGAGATGGGCGGCGAAGGACCGCTTTTCGAGGGCACCCAGCAATCCGTCCGTCGCCGCCCGCTGCTCGTCGGTGAGAATGTGCGCCGCCTCGCTGCCCTCCACCCGTTCCGCGTCACCCCATTCGTCGTCATAAGCGAGGCGGCGCTCGGCGTGCCGCGCGTCGTCGAGAATTCCCTTCTCCGCCATACTGTCGAGCACCGCCGCGCTCACTTTCATGCGCTTGAGCAGTGTCTCCCGCGGCACCTCCTTGACCAAGGCCTGCCCCGCAAGGAAGCGGTAGACCTCCGCCTGCCGCGGTGCGCGACGCTCCAGCGCGGCAAGTGCGTCGGCGTCCAGTTCCCCGGCGAGCCGCACAAAGCGCTTCTCTTTGGGCTTCATGCCCTTGCGTACCGCCGCGGGAATCATCGCCTCGAACACCGCCTCCAGCCCAACGCTGTAGTAGACGGCCATCCATTCCGCGAGGCGGATGAGATCGGGTGTGAGCACTGGAAACGGCTGTGCCACCTGATGAAGGAACTTCAGCCGGTCGAAGGGAAAATCCCCCGGCGCCTCCAGCGCGGTGACGATGCCCAGCTCCGAACGCCGTTGTATGGGCACACGCACAAGACTACCCACGGCAACGCGGTCCGCCATCTCCGGCGGCACGCGGTAGCCGAGGGATTTCTTCACCCCCGCGAGCGGGATCACCGCGACACTTTCCGGCAGGCCGTCCATGCAAGCGTTATACCCTCGCATGGCGCGGATTCGCGCAAGCGCACATTTCCGCTCCGTCGTCGGCAAACACTTTCGACGCCGGCCTCGAAGTCTAGATCCGCCGCAGGCAAGCGCGCGGGGGGCACCAACCGCGCCACAAACACGCCTTCAAGGAGCCTCCGGACAGCTGCCTCCGGGGCGCTTTTTTTCTTGGGCAGTTTTCCGAACCGGCTATAGTCGCGGCCATGATCGAAGCCGAAGGAATCGCTGTCGCCCTCTTCCGGTGGATATACAAGAAACGCAAGCCGCGTCCGCTGGACAAGAAAGAGCCGTGGCTGAAATGGTTCCCTAAGTATAAGGTTTCCGTGAAAATCCCGCCGGATATTCTGGACAGCGAAAACCCTGACGATCGATTGGAGAACCGTCTCACCCCCATGGGATTTCGGCACGAAGCATGGACCAAGGAGGCGGTTCACTTCACGCGAGGAAAGAGCTGGGGCGATTTTCACGCCAAGCTTGTGAAGATGCGTCTCTCATTCTCACACCCGCTTGAGGCCGATTGTGACATGCAGGTTGAAGTCGGCAGCGTTTGCCTTTTCGACACCGGAGATCTGTGGAAGGTCGCGAGGGAAGCGAAGGAGCGGATTGAAGGTAACCCTCCAGCAGACTCGTCGGATGGGGGCGGCCCAAAAGACATTGAGGGTTCCCGTTAGCGCAGAGGGCAGGCGGGAAGTCGAAAGTTCTTCCTTTCATAAGTTGCTCTTATTTGTTTTTGGCTCGTCATAAGAAATTGTTGTAATTCACATCAAAACGGGCAAGCTGGTCGTTGCAGGGAGTTTGCCATGCCCACGCTATCCGCCCATAAAACCTCTTCCGAAGCACGGCTTGAAGATGGGCTGAAAGTGCCGGATTGCCTTTCCTTTGAGGAGCCTGACGAAGAGCAACTGCTGGAACAGTTGCGCGATATTCTTCCCGACTACGTGGCCAAACCGGGCGGGCTCATCCCGGCGCTGCAAGTGTGCCAGCGGATGTTCGGCTACCTGCCCGAGGTGGCTTTGAAGCAAATCAGCAAAGCGTTCGGCAAGTCGTATAGCGAAGTGACGGGCGTGGTGAGTTTCTACTCCTTTTTTTCAACGGTTCCCCGCGGCAAACACGTGGTGCGGGTATGTCTCGGCACCGCCTGCTATGTGCGCGGCGGCAAGCAAGTGCTGCACGGGCTGAAGAAGGAGATGGGCATCGATGTGGGTGAAACCACGGAAAACCGCCAATTCTCGCTGGACGTCGGGCGGTGTTTTGGCGCCTGCGGCCTTGCCCCCGTGCTGATGGTCGACGAGACGGTGCATCAACGCGTGAAACCCGCCAAGCTCCGGACCCTTCTGGCGCCCTACGCCCAAAAGAGCGGAGAAAAGAAAAGCGAGGCGGTCCCGTGAGCGCCCCGCGCATTGAGAGCGCGGATGCGTTGAAAGCATGGCGCGACCAACTGAGAGACCAGAGGGAGGCGGACGCCGCCCGCCGTGAGCCGATACGCATCTGTGTGGGCGGTAGTTGCCTCGCCTCGGGCGGGCGGAAGCTGAAGGAAGCCCTTCTCGCGGAGATCAACAATCAGGGGGTTACGGACAAAGTTTCGTTACACCAAACGGGATGCGTGGGACCATGCGCCCAAGGGCCCGTCCTTTTAGCGGGCCGCGATGAACTCTTTCACAGAGAAGTAACGGCGACGGATGCAACGGAAGTCGTGGCCGGGCTTGCCGCAGGAGGGTCGAAGCGGCGCAACGCGACGAAAGGAAACGATTCCTTGCCCGCCCGCCCGCATTGTAACGATATCGATTTTTTCAAATACCAAACCAAAATAGCGCTGCGCCACTGCGGCCGTATCGACCCGGAAAGCATTGAGGACTACGTAGCCCACGACGGCTACGCAGGGTTGGCCGCGGCACTGACGCGGATGACGCCGTCAGCGGTCATCGAAGAGGTGAAGGCGTCCGGATTGCGGGGCCGCGGAGGCGCCGGTTTTCCAACGGGAAGGAAGTGGGAGTTCACGGCGGGGGCGGCGGATGACACGAAATATGTTCTCTGCAACGCCGACGAGGGCGATCCCGGAGCCTACATGGACCGCAGTATCCTCGAAGGCGATCCGCATTGCGTCGTGGAGGGAATGGTCATCGCGGGCTACGCCGTGGGGGCCGCGCAGGGCTACGTTTACGTGCGCGCGGAATATCCGCTTGCCGTCGAACGCCTGGAAAAAGCGATCAATGAGGCGCGAAGGCACGGGCTGCTGGGCCAACGGATCCTCGGGACGGCCTTTTCCTTTGATCTGGAAATACGGATGGGCTCAGGGGCGTTTGTCTGCGGCGAGGAAACCGCGCTCATCGCTTCAATCGAAGGCAACCGCGGCGAACCGCGTCCGCGTCCGCCGTTTCCGGCGCAAAAGGGCCTGTGGGACAAGCCGACCTTGCTGAACAACGTGGAAACCTACGCGAACATCGCCGAGATCATCCTGCGCGGCGGTTCGTGGTATGCCGGCTTCGGGACCGCGAAAAGCAAAGGCACGAAGGTCTTCGCGCTGGCCGGAGCGGTGCGCAACACAGGGATGGTCGAAGTCCCCATCGGGACGACGCTGGGTGAGTTGATTTACGATATCGGCGGCGGCATCCCGGGTGACAAGCCGTTCAAAGCCGCGCAGATCGGCGGTCCCTCGGGAGGTTGCGTTCCCAAGCAGCACCTCAACGTCCCGTTGGATTACGAATCACTCGCCGAACTCGGTGCCATCATGGGCTCGGGTGGTCTGATCGTCATGGACGAAGACACGTGCATGGTCGATGTCGCCCGCTTTTTCATGGAGTTCGTGCAGGAGGAATCCTGCGGCAAGTGTTCACCCTGCCGCATAGGCACCAAACGGATGCTGGAAATCCTCAACCGCATCTGCGACGGGCACGGGCAAATGGAAGACGTCGACAATCTCCTCGAACTGGGAGAGTTCATCAAAGATGCCTCGCTTTGCGGACTTGGGCAGACCGCGCCCAATCCCGTCCTCTCCACCCTGCGGCATTTTCGCCGCGAATACATCGCCCACATTCGCGACAAGCACTGCGAAGCCGGTGTTTGCGCCGGACTGGTGCGGGCGCCCTGCCAGAGCGCCTGCCCGGCGGGCGTCGATATTCCAGGATTCGTCTCCCTTGTGGCCGAAAAGCGATACGCAGAGGCCCTGCGCCTGCACCGCGAACGAAACCCCTTTGCGGCGATCTGCGCGCGCGTGTGCTTCCACACCTGCGAAGACCGTTGCCGCCGAGCTTCGCTGGATGACAGCGTTTCCATCCGCGGCATCAAACGCTTCATGGTCGACCAGGAAGTGACCGTGCAAAAACCGGAATGCCTCGAGGATCCGCTCAACGCCGCACGAAAAGTCGGTATCATCGGGGCCGGACCCGCCGGCCTGTCCTGCGCGTATTTTCTCGCCCGCCTTGGTTACAAACCGGTCGTTTTCGAATCCGAGCCGCGGCCCGGAGGTATGCTTGTGCAGGCCATCCCCGCCTATCGCCTGCCGCGCGAGTTGGTGGCGCGGGAAATCCGCATGATCGAGTCCATCGGTGTGGAAATCCGGACCATGCAGGCCCTCGGCCGCGATTTCACCCTCCAAAGCCTCCGCGACGAAGGCTACGGCGCCCTCTGTTTCGCGATCGGCGCGCCCGGTGGCGTGGTCCTCCCCATCGAGGGTTGGGATGCCGAAAACGTGACGGAAGCGATGCACTTTCTGCGCGAATACAACATCCGCGGCTCCGTGCCCATCGGAAGCGAGGTAGTGGTCATCGGCGGGGGTAACGCGGCCATCGACGCCGCGCGCACCGCACTGCGTCTGGGCGCGTCCTCCGTCACCGTTCTTTACCGGCGCACACGCGGGGAAATGCCCGCCTACGCTGAAGAGATCGAAGCGGCGCTGGAGGAAGGCGTGAGGATTGAATGCCTGACCAACCCCGAGTCGTTCGTCATCGAAAACGGGCGCGTTTCGGGTGTGCGCTGCCGACCCATGCGGCTCGGTGAGTTCGACCGCAGCGGGCGGCGACGCCCCGTCGTGGACGAGCGCGGTGAACTCCTCGTTCACACGGACCAAGTCATCATGGCCATCGGCCAGCAACTCGACGTCCGCAAGTTTTTGGACACGGACGTGGAGTTGACCGATGGCGGATGGGTCAAGGCGGATCCGGTCTCAGCGCAAACTTCGGTGGAGTGGCTCTTCGCGGCGGGCGACGCCGCGACCGGGCCATGGTCGGTGGTCGAGGCCATCGCCGCCGGGGAAAGAGCCGCCGTTGGCATGGACCAGCACCTGACCGGCGAAAGACACGCCTTTTGGCGTGGTTACCGGGAGGTTCCGACCGAATTTGATCCGGACGCCGACCCCGTCACGCATCCACGCGCGAGGATCAACCAGATTCCCGTCGAACGTCGCATCAACAACTTCGACGAAGTCGAACTTCCGTGGACCGAAAGCACCGCTGTCCGTCAGGCACAACGTTGCCTGCGCTGCGACTACGGCAGACACCCCGTGTGTCTTGAATAGGAACGAGCAACCATGGCCACCCTAACGATCAACGAAATCCCGGTCACGGCGGAGGACTCGTCCAGCATCCTCGACGCCGCCCGGTTGGCCGGAATCCACATTCCGACCTTGTGCAATCTTGAGGGGTTTGAAGCGTCCGGGGCCTGCCGTGTGTGCCTTGTCGAAGTGGCGGGAGCACCCCGCTTGGCGGCCGCCTGTTCCACGCCGGTGATGGACGGAATGGCCATCCACACGAACAGCGCGCGTGTGCGCAAGGCGCGCCGGATGACCTTGGAGCTTTTGCTCTCGGAACACGATGGCCATTGCCAGACCTGCAATCGCAATCTCGATTGCGAATT
>SKLD01000237.1 GCA_007123395.1 Opitutales bacterium | reverse complement strand
CACTGTAAATCGTACCCGAGGAGAGTGTGAGATCCTCGTCCACATAGATCCGTGAGCTGCGGTTGCGCAGCGTCAAGGTATTGCCGTCGAGCGCGAACCCGCCGTTGACCGCGAACGTCGCGGAGTCATCGGCGAGCGTCAGGTCGGACGCCAGCAGGATATCATAGAGCCGGTTCGACGTGCTGCTGCTGAAGCGCAGCATCTCCGGATCGGAGAGAACCAGCGTGCCGTTGCGGATGGTGCCGCCGCTCTGCAAACGCCATGGACCGTTGCTCTCGTCAATCGTGTAAGTGCCTCCGCCGATGTCGAAATCGCCCGAAATATTGAAATTGCCCCCCGTGCGGTCGATGGTGCCGGGATCGTTGAAGCTGCCATTGAGCAGCAGCGTGCCTCCGTCGATGACGAAGGTGCCGGTGTTGGTCCAATCTCCGTCAATCTCCACCTGCCCGCCGTCGAGCGCGGCCACCGTGCCGCTTGTGGAAACAAGATTATCGATGACCAGTTCACCGCCGTCGCGCGCCTCCAGCGTGCCGGTGTTCGTTACCTCGATATCGCTGAAGAAGCGGAGGCTCTCGCCGTCCTCATCCGCCGAGACAAGACCTTCGTTGATGAAAAAGCGGTCGCCGCCGCCCGAGCGGCGCACGTCGAGACGACCCCCGCGCAGCGTCGCACCGGCGCCGAGAGTCAGCGTCGTATCGTCGTTACGCAGCCAGATATCGCGCGTCCAACTGCCCGGCGCGGGATCGCTGTGGATCGTGCCCGACGCGAGCGTAAGATCCTCGTCCACATACAGCCGCGTGCCGCGGTTGCGCAGCGTCAGCGTGACGCCGTCGAGCACGAATCCGCCATTCACGGACAGATACGAGGAATCCTCCGCCAAGGTCAGGTCGGAGGCCAACGTGATATCGTAGAGGCGGTTGGACGTATTGCCGGTGAAGCCCAGCATCCCCGGATCGGAGAGAACCAGCGTGCCGTTGCGGATCGCGCCGCCGCTCTGCACACGCCACGGGCCGTTGTTCTCGTCGATTGTGTAGGTGCCACCGCCGAGATCGAAGTCACCGGACACACGGAAATTACCTTCGGTGCGGTCGATCGTGCCGGGATCGCTGAAGGAGCCGTTGAGCACGAGCGTGCCCCCGTCGATGACGAAAGTGCCGGTGTTGGTCCAATCACCGTCAATCTCGATCTGCCCGCCGTCGAGCGCGGCGACCGTGCCGCTCGTCGAGGCAAGGTTGTCGATGACCAGCTCGCCGCCGTCGCGCGCCTCCAGCGTGCCTGTGTTCGTTACCTCGATATCGCTGAAGAAACGGATCGTCTCGCCGTCCTCATTCGCCGAGACAAGGCCTTCGTTGATGAAAAAGCGGTCGCCGCCGCCCGAGCGGCGCACGTCGAGGCGGCCCCCGCGCAGCGTTGCGCCGACTCCGAGTGTCAGTGTCGTGTCATCGTTGCGCAGCCAGATGTCCCGCGTCCAACTGCCGGGCGCGGAATCACTGAAAATCGTGCCCGAGTCGAGCGAAAGGTCTTCGTCCACATAGATCCGCGTGCCCCGGTTGCGAAGCGTCAGCGTGTTGCCTCCAAGAGCAAATCCTCCGTTGACCGCCAAATACGAAGAATCTTCCGCCAACGTCAGGTTCGATGCGAGCGTGATGTCATATAGATCGTTGGAGGTGTTATTGGTGAAACGCAGCAAATCCTCTTCCGCGAGTGCCAGCGTGCCGTTGCGGATACCGCCGCCGCCCACCAAACGCCACGGTCCCATGTCCGCGTCGATGGTGTAGGCGGAGCCGGAAAGATCGAAAATTCCGGTGATGTCGAAGTTGCCGTCGACGTTGGAGACCGAGCCCACATCCGCAAACTGACCGTCGAGGAGGATGCGTCCCCCGTCCACAACGAAATCGCCGCTGGTGCCGTTGATAAAATTATCGATACGAAGCTCGCCCCCGTCGCGCGCCTCCATCGTGCCCGTGTTGGTCACCTCCACATCGCTGTAGAAACGGATGGTTTCGCCGTCCTCATCCGCCGAGACAAGGCCTTCGTTGATGAAAAAGCGGTCGCCGCCGCCCGAGCGGCGCACGTCCAGGCGCCCGCCGCGCAACACCCCGCCGTTCGCCACGGTTAGCGCGTTTCCGTCGCGCAACCAGATGTCGCGCGTCCAACTGCCAAGATCCGGATCGCTGCGAAGCGTCCCCCCTTCCAATGACCAATCTTCATCAATGTAGAGCCGCGTGCCCCGGTTGCGCAGAACGAAGGTGTTGCCCGCAAGGGTGAATCCGTTGACGATACGGACCCTCGCCGAATCCTCGGCCAGCGCCGCGTCCGACCCCAGTGTCACATTGGAAAAGGTGTTGCTTGTGTTGGAACTCGCCCGAAGATGCGCGTTTTCGCCGATTGACAGCACGCCATCGGCGAGGGTGGCCCCGCCGCTGAGGCGGTAGGTGCCGCGCTCCACGGTGAGTGCGCCGGGCCGGAAGGTGCCGCCCGAGTGCGCCAGCGTGGCATCGGGGAAGTCGACCGTCACGGAATCGACCGTTACTCCCGATGTGACATCGACCGTGTAGGCCGCGCCGAGCATGTCGATGGTGGCATCGAAGACCCGCAGGATCGAATTGGCGGGATACAACGGATCGGACGACCAAAGCTCCGCGTCCTTCCAGTTGCCGCTGCCGCCGAGCCATTCCGCCGCCGCTGTCTCCGGGTCGTAGCCGTCCGTGCCATCGGCCGATTGCAGGACCACGTTGTCCAGCCCGAGCGAAGAACTGCCCGACCAATACTCCCCGCGGATGAAAAGGCCCGTGAGGTCACCGAGGACCGTCGCGAAATCCGCCGCTGTCGGCACGTCTTCGAGGTCGCCGCCGTTGTGGCCGTCCCACTCTTCGGCGGCGTCCATCACGCGCCATCCGTTCGTCGGCTCCAGCGGCACGATGAAACTCTCCCACCCGTCCGGCGAGGGCGACGGCGAGTGCCGGTAAAGCAAGCGAAGCCCGCCGCCTTCGAGCACCACATCGTCGCGCGAGAAGGAGCTGTTCGTCGTCGTGGACGACACGTCATAGCCCAACAGCAGCCCCGCCGAGGCCGACTGGTCGCCGAGAAACTTCGCCGGTGCCGAGAAATAAATCACCCCGCCCGCCGCAAGATCCTCCACCGCGAAGTAGCCTCCCGGATTGCCGCCCTCCGCCTCCCAACGCGGGTCGCCAATGTCGCTGGAGACTCCTTCCGGGGTGAAAACGGTCCAGCCTTCGAGCTGCGCGGTTTCGTCCTCAAAATCACTGATGATCAGCGATCCTCCACCAAAGGCGGCGGCGGGTAGAACAAACGCCGCGGCATAGCGGAAAACAGTTCCGACGACGCCGATAAATGGCATGGCACAGGGAAATTTCGAGATTTTCATTGTATTCAACTAATACGGGATTTGCGGGCACGGTGCGCCCGTGTAGCGCCCAGCACTCATAGCGGCTTCGTATTCGGCAAACAGTATCCACCCCTGCTTATAGAAGCAACGGACGGAACACTCGGCCATTCAGCCGACGACTTCCGCAAATACGCAGCCAAAGATTCGATACTTTTGGCGAGCGGCATTGAAAGCAGTCAAACAAACGGCCCGAAAAGCGGGCAACCTTAAACTCCGGACTGCTCAACGTTATAACCAAGCCTAATCTTTTTCCCATTAGTAAAACTAACGGCCAACACAGCGCACCCGCCGCCGGGTCGCAGAGCCCCCCAGATGTCCCGAGCAGATCACGGAACCGCTCCCACCTCGTGTCCGTTATCAACCACGCCCGCCGTTGACCCCGCTCACCTGAGCGGTAATACCCGTCCCACCCTGCGGCGCACACTCTCGCCGCAGGCGCCGCCGACGCGCAAAGGCTTGAACGCAACGGAGCGGCCCTCAAGAGTGGGGTCTTCCCCTCGCAATGCATGCCGAAGCCACCGCACTTTTCGAACCGTATCCGGAGGCCTGCTTCCTTGATATCGAGGTGGCGGCGGATGGCACGGTGCATTCGGCGGGCGTGTGGGGGCGCGCTCTTGAAGCACGAGTCCGGGGAAAACAGGTGAAGACGGTTCTGCGCGAATTGGATGAGCGGTTGGCCTCGCCGGGGGCGCGTCTCTGCGGGCACAACATCGCCGACCACGACGTGCCCATCATCCGGGAACGCTATCCGCGATTCATGAACATCGCCCGCGCGCCCGTCCCTCGACTCGCTTTTTCCCTCGCCCCTTGCTTTTCCCAAGCGCCCCTGCGCGCCTTTTACGAAAAGCGCTCCTCCAATCAGACGGCCCGGATCCGGGGTAAGCCACCCTGTGCCCCGCCACGGAACGCTTTCCGCTTGCCCCGGTCTCCGCCCCTACCCGAACACATCCTTCTTCAAGTCGCGCAGACTGCACAGACCGTCCCACACGCCCCCGCGCATCGGGCGCGGCGGGGTCTTGCGCTTTCCATACGTCTCCTTGTTCGCCCGCAGCCAGTCCTCCATCCATGCCTTGCCCCCGATCACCGCCCCGTCCGTGAGGTAGCGAACACGGCAGCGCAGCAACTGCGCCAACGACAGCTTCCCGCCCGCGCGCTCCACCGCCCACGCCTTCTCCAACTCCACCACCGCGCCACCGCCACGCCGCGTCCGCGCCCCCTCCCCATACAACAGCTTCCGATACTCCCACGCCTCCTCCCGCAAATCGCCGACGGAGAGGGGACATTCCTGTCCGCGGCTTCCCGAGGAGAGGGAACATGATCTTTCATTTGTGGTCCCTCCGCTCCTCGGCACCTGTCCTCGCTCCCCCGTAGCCCGGTCCCTTTCAGGGGCCGGGTCCCGCCGCGCCCGAACGTCGCCGGACCCCGCGTCATCACCTGCCGCTTCCTTCCCATCCTTCCGCAGGCCAGGATGGCCCACGGCTACGCCAGCGACCCCAGCTCGTTCGTCCGCGCCCGATCCGTCCGCCGCGCCACCGGAGCCGCGCGCTTCAGCCGCGGACACGTCATTCGTGTCAACCGCCGCACAGACCGCTCCCTCTCCTTTACCACCACCCGCATCCGAACCCTGAACCCCCGAACCCAACAACACCAAGCGCCGCAGCAGCACATGCCCCTCCGGCTTCCCCTGCCCCACCGCCTCTCCGTAGCCGCTGAAACGGTAGTCCTTCGGATCCTCCACAATCCCCGCGCGCACCGGATTCAAATCGATATACGCTCCCACCACCGACAACGCCCGGCGCGTCGGCTCCACCAGCACACTGCGGAACGGGCCCTCCCACAAGGTCCCCAGCCGACCGTGCTCACGGTTGTAGCGCAGCGAGAAGCGCTGCTTCAATATCTTCACGAACATCGGCAGCGACCCCATCCGCCCGATAAGCAGCGCACGCATCGCCTCGCGCTCCTCCGCCGTGCCCCGCTCCAAAGCACCCCGGATCCCCGCCAGCGACAAAGGCTGACGCCCCCCCGAAGGCGGCGCGCCGTACAACAACGCCGAACGCCGCAATAGCTCCCCGTCGTCGATCTCACCAAGCTCACCCGGCACGCGCACAAGCAGATGGAAGTGGTTCTCCATGAAGCAATACGTCAGCACCTCCACCCCGCAGAAATCCGCCACTCGCCCCAGCAGCTCACGGAACCCCTCCCGCCGCGTGTCCGTCAACAAACGCGCCCGCCCGTTGATCCGGCTGACCACATGGTAATACCCGTCGCACCCCTCCGCCGCGCAAGCCCGCGGCAACCGCCGCACCT
>SKLD01000419.1 GCA_007123395.1 Opitutales bacterium | reverse complement strand
CATGAGAACGCCACGATCTCCCGCGGCGGCGCGCACCAGCCCCGTATCGCGACGCGCGGACTGGCCGTTTCAATGAACCTCACCGCGCAGCCGCAGCCCCGGACCTTTGCGATGAACGAGCGCAACACCACGACGGCCGTGGTCGAACTGATCTCTCCGGAGGGCTCCCTCGGGTCATGGCTCGTCAGTAATGTGCTCGAAAACGGGCTGCCGCACCAGGATTTTGAATACGGAGGCAGGCAATACCGCATCGCGCTGCGCTATAAGCGGGAGTACCTGCCGTTTTCCATGAAGCTCATTGAGTTTTCCCACGACCGGTATCCGGGGACGAACATCGCCCGCAATTTCTCCAGCCGCGTGCATCTCGTTCATCCTGAAGCCGGGGAAGACCGCGAGACCCTCATTTACATGAACAATCCGCTTCGCTACGGGGGCTACACCTTCTATCAATCCTCCTTCGGACCGGATTCACAGGGCCGCGACGACCGCGCCTCGCAGCTTCAAGTAGTGAACAATCCGGGATGGCTCGTCCCGTATATCGCCTGTATTCTGATGACATTGGGTATGACTTGGCAGTTCGGTTACGGATTGCGGCGCTACGTGTCGCGTCGAGCGAGCGGCAACGGCACGGTGCAGGGAGGTGCGGCATGAAGGTGCGCCTTGTTTTCTGGATCGTCCTCGGCCTAGCCGCCTTGTTCGTTGTTTCCGCGTTGCGTCCCGACCGCACCGCGCGCGCTGAGCGGGCGGAGTTCGATCTTGATGCCTTCGGACGCTTGCCCGTCCTCGACGGCGGCCGTCTCAAGCCGATCGATACGGTTGCCCGGAATGCCTTGGTCTACTTCCGCGGCCGTCAGTCCGCCATGGATGAAGATGGCCGCCGCATACCACACCTTGAGTGGGCGGCGGATGTTCTCTTCGACCGCGAAACGGCGGCAGGCTACAGGGTCTTCCGTGTCGACAACCCGGACCTGCTCGGGCTCCTCGGTTCGTCCGGTTCGGATGTCGTCCATTTCTCCTACGCCGAGCTGGCGCCGCACCTTGGCGAGATTGAGCGGCAGGCGCGCCTCGCCCCTGAGGAATCGGCCCTGCGCAACCGCTTTCAAAACGCCGTCCTGCGGTTGCGGATCGCGCTCATTAAGTACCAGAGTTTGGAGACCTCCCTCGTTCCTCACCTCTACGGGGAGCAGAGCGTGAGCACCGCCTACGCCCGGTTTGACGCCGTCTTGCCCGACGCCGTGGACATCATGCGCACGATGGAGACGGGCGGACGCGGCGACAATCTGGCGATCAACGATTTTGTCCGCTTGACCACGCTCTTCCGCCAAGTGGCGGACAGCCGCTCCTTCCTTGCCGTTCCCGAGATGACGGCCGTCCCTCTGCGCTGGAATGAGACGGAGTGGTCGAATCCCGGCAAGGCGTTGCTCGCGCGGGTGCACGGGGGCAGCGCTGATCCCGTGGTGGCGGCCTACGGCCGGATGGCGGACGCTTGGGTGACGGGAGACGCGCCTGCATTCTCCGCCGCCGTGGAGGATGTCAACGAATACCTCCGCGGGCGCCTCGACGGATTTCAGGCACGGGCGGGCTTCGAGTATTTTTTCAACGGCTTGGCTCCTTTCTACCTGAGCCTGCAATTGTATGTCCTCGCCTTTCTTGCCATCTGCTTTGCATGGCTCTGGAACACCCGTTCGCTCAACACCGCCGCGCTCATTGTCATATGTGTCGCGCTGGTGCCGCACACCTTCGGGCTCGCTGCCCGTGTCTACCTGAGCGGCTACGCGCCGGTGACCAATCTCTATTCGTCGGCCGTCTTTGTGGGATGGGGAGCCGTTCTCTTCGCCGTGCCGATGGAGTGGGGCCAGCGCAACGGGCTCGCCGCCGCCGCCGCCGCGCTCACCGGGTTCTGTACCCTCGTCATCGCGCACAATCTCGCTGTAGCGGGCGGCACGGACACGATGGAGATGATGCGGGCCGTGCTCGACTCCAACTTCTGGCTCGCGACGCACGTGATCACCATAATCGTCGGCTACTCGGCGGTGTTTCTCGCCGCCGCGATGGGCTTGTTCTTTATCGTCCGCGGTGTGTTCACGCGTTCGCTGGATCTGGCGGCAGCCCGCTCCATTGAGCGGATGGTCTATGGGGCGACCTGTTTTGCTCTCCTCTTCACCTTTCTCGGCACGGTGCTCGGCGGTGTCTGGGCCGACCAGTCGTGGGGGCGCTTCTGGGGGTGGGATCCCAAGGAAAACGGTGCCCTTATGCTCGTCCTGTGGGCGGCCATGATGTTGCATGCCAAGCGCATCCGCATGGTGGAGCGGCGCGGCTTCATGGCACTCGCCATCGGCGGGGGAATCGTGACAAGCTGGGCGTGGTTCGGGACGAACCTGCTCGGTGTTGGCCTGCACAGCTACGGATTCATGGACCGCGGCTTTTTCTGGCTTGTTGTGTTCTGGGTCAGTCAGTTGGCCGTCATCGGTCTCGCCGGCACGCGCCCGGAGAAGTGGCGCTCGGGCGCGGCCCTCGAACGGTAGACTGGCGCGGGGCCTGGCCCGGCGCGGTGGTGGCGTGCGTGATCATCGAAGTGCTCTAATACATGTTATTAGGAAAAGTGAATAAGATGGGCTTATCCGGAATAAAATAGACAGTGAACTCCCGTTACGTCTAGTTAAGGTCCCGACACTTTCCTACTACCCCTCACCGCCGTTAACGGCAGAGCCTTGGAGACACCTATGACATCGACGAAAGACGGTCTGCCGCATACCACGATGGCAGTCCCGGAGACACTAAACGACGCTGTCGTGCGTATTGCGGGTAACTCGCAGGACGGTATTCAGTCGGTGGGCGCCATGCTGGCCCGCCTGGCGGGGCGCAGCGAGATGGATGTCATGACCTACATGACGATTCCGGCGACGATCTCCGGGGGGCCCTCGATCTTTCAAGTCCATATGGGCAGCGGGCGGGTGCTCAGCGCCGGGGACGCCGCCGACATTCTCGTGGCGTTCTACCAACATTCGTATGACGACCATTTGGAGAGTCTGCGCGACGGCGGCGTGCTCCTCTACGATTCGACGAATGTGGAGCCGGACCTTGATGCGCTGCGCGCGCGCCGGATCACGCCGCTGCCCGTGCCAATGACCTCGTTGACGATCGAGATCCTGGGAGGGACGGGGAAGAAGAAGGGGAAGAACATCTTTTTGCTCGGAGTCCTCGCGCAGGCCTTTCGTCTGAACATGGAGAAAATCCGGCGGCTTCTGGGGGAGGTCTTCGGGCACAAGGACGAGTCCGTCCTGCGCAACGCTTTGCTCGCGCTGGAGGGCGGTTATGCGTATTCCATCGGCGACGTGGCCTCCTTCTTCACCTTCGAGGAACCGGAGCACACGGAGGGTGAGGTGGCGGTGACGCAGCTCACGATGACGGGCAACCAAGCCATTGC
Organism: Opitutales bacterium; assembly: GCA_007123395.1. GTDB lineage: Bacteria > Verrucomicrobiota > Verrucomicrobiia > Opitutales > Oceanipulchritudinaceae > SLLG01. Next base: position 2,290 of record SKLD01000419.1, on the reverse strand, counting down.
CTACGGCGCCGTGGCGGCCGGTATCCGCTTTGGCGCGGCGTATCCCATCACACCGTGGACGGAGGTAATGGAGCAGTTGCGTGCCGATCTCCCGCGCTACGGCGGCAGTTTTATCCAGACAGAGGACGAGCTTGCGGGTATCGCCGCCGCGCTCGGCGCGGCCTACGGTGGCGTGCCGTCGATGACCGGTTCGAGCGGTCCGGGCCTTGCACTGAAGAGCGAGGCCATCAGCTTCGCGGTGATGGCGGAAATCCCGCTCCTCATCGTCGACGTGCAGCGCGGCGGGCCCTCCACCGGCCTGCCGACCAACGTGGAACAGTCGGACCTCAATCTTGCGCTCCACGCCGGCCACGGCGATGCGCCGCGCGTCGTCATGGCGGCGGCGGACGTGGAAGACTGCTTCCACCTTGTCATCGAAGCCGTGTGCATCGCTCATGAATACAGCGTCCCTGTTATCTTTTTGAGCGACCAAGCGATTGCGACGCGTATCGAGGCCTTTCCGTTTCCCGATCTCTCGTGTCTGCCGCAGTTGCCGGGTGCCAAGCCGGTATCGGTCGAAAGCTACAAGCCGTATCCGCTCGACAGGATCACGAAGCACTTGCCGCCGGGTTCCCGCATTGCCGACGGCAAGTATCCCAATGTGACGGGGCTTGAGCACGACGAGTTCGGCCATCCCTCGGCGAACCCCAGGATGCACATGGCAATGACGGCCAAGCGCCGTGCGAAAATGGAGGCGCTTGCCGCGACACTGCCGACGCCCGAGGTCCACGGCCCCGATTCCGGTGATCTGCTCCTTGTGGGGTGGGGATCCACAATGGGGGTCATCCGTGAGGCGGTGAACCGCGCGGCCGCGAAAGGTCTGCGCTACAGTGCGATCCACCTGCGCCACCTCAATCCCTTGCCGCCGGGATTGGAGGCACTTTTCCGCCGCTTCGAACGGGTTCTCGTGGTGGAAATGAACGACCGCGACGCCAACGGCTGCGGCCAGCTTGCGCGGGTTCTCCGCGCCCAATACGTACTCCCCCATATCGGAGGGATCACGAAGACGGACGGTCTTTCCTTCCGCATCGGAGAACTCCTCGCCCGCATTGAAGAGGCGACGGGCAATCACGCCGCGCCCGCCGGTCCAAACCTGTCCTCTGCCCACGCCAACCCCTGAGAGCATCATGGTACACGCCGCCAACCAAACCCCGATCTGCGCGGAGCCGCGCCCGCCGCTGACCCGTGCCGACCTCAAGGCCGACAAACCGACGTGGTGCCCTGGATGCGGGGACTTCAGCGTTCTCGCCATCTATCATAAGCTGCTCGAAAAGAAGAATCTCCCGCAGGAGTCCATTGTCACGCTTTCGGGCATCGGCTGCTCGTCGCGTTTTCCATATTTCGTGAACACGCACAGCGTGCATTTCATCCACGGGCGTATTCTTCCCTTCGCCACGGGGCTCAGCCTCAGCCGCCCGGACCTGCACCCCATCGTCTTCATTGGCGACGGCGACGCGTATTCCATCGGCGGCAACCATTTCGACCACTGCGCGCGCAAAAACGTGCGGCTCATGGTCGTGGTCATGGACAATCAGGTTTACGGACTGACAAAAAAGCAGACTTCGCCGACCTCGCCGGTGGGCTTCCGGTCGAAGACGGATCCGTGGGGATCGCGTGTCGCGCCGATCAATCCCACGAAGAAGCTCATTTCCAGCGGGGCCACGTTTGTCGCCCGCACGGCCGCCTCCAACCCCAATCACATGCTCGAGATGATGGAGGCCGCCCTCGACCACGACGGGTTTTCGGTCGTGGAGTGTTTTTCGGAGTGCGTGCAGTTCAACCCCGGGTCGTTCGATGCCGCCGTGCCGCGCAAGGGCGGGGCCTACGAGCCGGTGCCGGAAGACCACGACGTCACCGACGAAGAGGCCGCCTACGCCCTCACGCGGGATGCATTTCCGGGCCACTTCGGGGTCTTTCTCAAGGTCAAGCGTCCGACTCTTAACGAAATGGAGGCGAATCTTGCGGAAAATCCCGTTTCCGACGGCGATCCGGACGCCGTGCGGAGCCAACTCGAGGCGTCCCTGCGTAAGTTGACATGACGACTTCCGCGCGGCAACGGCAGCAGTTCCGCGCGGACTTGCGGGAGGCCCGTGTTCGGGCGGTCCCGTCCACCGGAGCGCTGGTTTTCCGACCCGTGTCTGCGGTGTCCGCTCAACCGCACACGGACAGGAATGTCCGTGCTGCGTGGAGGATGTGTGCGACCCCTTTCCTTCCGCAATACCCTTGACCGGCATGCCTTCTTTTTCATCGT
>SKLD01000144.1 GCA_007123395.1 Opitutales bacterium | reverse complement strand
TGGTCCGTGGAGAAAATGCCGCGGATGCGGATGGGAATGCTCTCAATTACGCGGGTCAGGACAGCGGCGCATAGCCAGCCGAGTAGTGTGCCCGCGACGTACACCAACACTCCTTGGAGGAGGAAGATGCTAAGAATATCCCTCCGCGAGTAGCCGAAGGAGCGGAGGATGGCGATCTCCCGCGCACGTTCCATGACGATGATGGCGAGGGTGTTGAACATACCGAGGCCCGCGATGACAAGAATCGTCGTCATACTGATGGCGGAGGAGAGCTTGAGCGCGCGGAAGACTTCCAGCCACGAGCGCTCGCGCGCCTGCCAGCTCGCCACATGGTAGCCGAGCACCTGGCTCATGTGGGCAGCGATCTCCGGGGCGCGGTCGGGGTCGTGGAGCGTCACTTGGATGTAGGACACGGAATCAAACTCATTGAGGACGAGCCGCGCCTCGCGCATGTGGGCGTAGAAATGCACGCGGTCGACCAACTCGATGCCAGACTCGAAGATCGCGACAAGCCGGAAACGGCGCTGCTCCTGCGCCCCGCGGAGGAGAACGGGGTCGCCCACCCGCAACCCGAGCCGGTCGGCGAGGACGGAGCCGAGGATGATGCCGTCGGGCCGCACGGCGAACTCGTCGAGGCTGCCTTGAATGATCTGACGGTCGAGATCGGAAACGGCGATATACGAAGCCGCGTCGATGCCGTGCAACCGTCCTTCCTCGGAACGGAAGCCGCTTGTCACCCGCACCGGGCCGCGCAGTACGGGTGAGGCGTCGATAACCGAATCAAAAGCGAGAACCCCTTGGAGCACTTGCCGCGGATTTTGGATACCCTGCACGTACGCCTGCCCCTCGCGCAGAGCCACTTCGAACGTGTCCCCGGCATCCTCTTCCGCCGCTGCGACCATGCTTGTGACTGTTTCCTGAAAGCGGTCCTGCACGCGCAGCGCGCCGTTGGTCCCGAGGATCGTGCGGATGAAGAAACCTTCGAAGCCGGAGGTCTGCGCCAGCATGACGATGAGCAGGGCCACACCGAAGACGATGCCCGCAAGGCTCATGAGCATGGCCCGCCGCTTCGAGAGAAGAAGCCGCAACGCGATGCGGAAATTCAATTGAAGGGAGTTGCGCCCCATAGGCCCGTCCGTTGCCGCCTACCAGCGGCGCGCCTCCCGTGTCCGCGCCCGCCCGCCCTCCCGCAGAAGGCTTTGGTTTTCCACGACGACGATGTCGCCGGGTTCGATGCCCTCGACAATCTCCGCCCGGTCGAGGCCGAGAAATCCAGGTGTGACGCGCCGCACTTCCACCCGCCCATCGACCAGAACAAAGACGCGGTTGCCGAGCAAGGCCCGCCGCGGCACAAGGACGGCGTCCTCGCGGGTATCCTTGTAGAGCAGCGCCTCGCCAGTGAGTCCGGGGGCGAGGAGCCCCTCGTCATCGTCGACGCGCACCGTGACCTTGCGCGTCTTTTCCGCCGGATCCGCCGCGCCCGCGAGAAGGTCGACCCGCCCCTCGAACTGCCGGTCGGGATAACTAGCGAGGCGCACGGTGACGCGCTGGTCGCGCTCAACTCCGAAATAATCCTCCTCATTGAGCGTCAGCTCCAGAAAGCGCCCCGGAGCAACGACACGCACGAGGTTGGTGTTCGGCCCGAGAATATCGCCTGCGAACCGGAACTGCTCAATGACTTCGCCGTCAAAAGCCGCCTCCACCGTGAGGAGGTCGCGCTCCAACTCCAACTGCGCCAACTCGTTCTCCAGCAGGGCTATCTGCTCGCGTTGGCCAATGCGGTCGAGTTCATGGAAGACACGCTGCTTCTCCAACTCCCGCTCGACCTGTTCGAGACGCGAGCGCGGGGCTTGATTCGCCTCCACAGAGAGGCGCACGGCTTCCGCCTCGCGCTCCGCCGTCTCGATGTCGAACTCACGGGGGCTGCGCAGAGCCTGCCGCTCACGGGCGGCGGCGAGGCGCAGCTTCAGACTCTCGATGCGCAGGTCGAGCAAGCGCGACTCCTGCTGCGCCACGACATCGCCTTTCTTCACGACGTCGCCGACATTCGCCTTGACCTCGATGAGGCGGCCGTGGCGCTCGGTTTTGAGCCGCATGTCGAGATCGGAGAAGACTTCCACCGTGCCGGTTACGGCGTTGAAGGCCGTTCCCCGCCTTGCTTCGGCCACCACCGCCTCGGGCTGCAGGCGACCGGCTAAGACCCAAACGACAAGGCCCGCCGCAGCGAGCAATAAAACTATCTTCCAAATGTGCTTCATGGGGTTTCCTGCAACCATGGGTCCGTCGTATGAAGGGCCGTTAGATGCATCAAATGCACAAGATATTGCGCACGGGCCTCCAACACACGCAAGCGGGTATCTTCATAGTCTAGGCGTGCCTCCAGCCGCTCACGCGCGGAAGCAAGCCCGCGCTCCGCCTGTTCATCGAGGTGGTCGGCGCGGCGGCGCAGGAGATCGGCCCGCGTCATGCGCGCCGACAACTGCCTGACGGTGAATTCGAGTTCATCGAGCAGCCCCGCCGTCTCCGCGCCCATGCGCTCCCGCTCGGTGTCGGCCTGCAGTTCATGCACTCGCCGCCGCGCCAGTGCTGCCATCTTCTCCCCTTCTGTGCGCCGCCCGTCGAAAAGGTTCCAGCTCACCTGCACCCCTGCGAAATACTGCATGCGCAAGGCGAAGTCGCTGCGGTCGAAAGCCTCGATTTGGTCGGTGTATATGCCCGTCACAAAATCCAGACGCGGGTAGCGGTTGCGCGAAGCAATGGCGTAGCGGCGGTCCTCGATCTCGCGCATCTTCTCTTCAAAGCGCACCCCCGGCGAATGCTCCGCGCCGCGGCCCGAAAGCCGCCGTGCAAGCATCTCCAGTCCGTTCAAGTCGAGCGTCTCCACCTCGGGAAATTCCGTCCCGCGGTGCGCCGAAACGACCCCGGGCACACCCGTCAACTCTTCGAGCCTACGCTCCAACCGCGCGCGCTCCCGTTCCTGATGGGCGAGGCGCTCGCGCCCTTCGAGCAGACGCGCCTCGAGTTCCATGACCGAGGCCTCCGTCCCGCGCCCGATCTCCAGCAAGCCGCGCTCGTAGTTCAGCAGGCTCTCCGCGACCTCCGTCGAACGCTTGAGCACAGCGATGCGTTCGCCCGCCAGCACCCATTCCAGAAACGCCCGCCGCACCTCCGCCAGATGGTGGCGACCGCCGCGCTCAAACTCGATCTCTCCCAGTTCACGCCTGAGCTGCCCGATCGCCGACTGGTTTTCCAGCCGGTTCCAGTGGTAGAGCGGTTTGGCCGCCTGCACATTGCCGTGCACCGTGCTGCGGAAGCGGTCGTCGATATCGGTGCGCATTTCGTAAGCGCCAAGCAGGCGCACATTGGAGTCCACCCGTAATCGCCGCCACGACTCCATCACACGCGCCTCGCCCTCCTGCTCACGCATCCGCTCGCGCAGGATTTCCAAACGCGGCGCCTCCGCCACCGCGAGGCGCAGGACCTCGGTCAGCTCCGGAAAGTAAGCCTCCGGCCAACGGAGATCCGCCTCCGGCGAAGCCGCGCCGGTCCATCCGGCGAGACCGGCAAGTGCCGGCAGTATTGCTGTCAGTGCTCGTCTCAATCTCATGCGGAAACCCGTTCGGTCCGGAAAAAGTTCCAAGCGTGGCCTACCCCGCCACCGCTGATGCAGACCACGAACTGACCATCGCGCCCGCGAACGCCCCTGCCCGCAAGCCAAAACCGGCGACGATCAGAACGCCCAGCGCACGCCGCCGCGCAGCATGCGGGGCGCGCCTTCGGTGACGAGCCCGGCGCCGGTGATGCCGTCAGGGTAGCGGCGGTCGAGGAGGTTCTCCGCCGCGGCAAAGATCTCCCGGCCGGGTGCGACACGGTAGGTCACCGACGCGTCGAGGACAAAGTATCCCCCGAGACGGCGTGCATTGAGATCGTCTTCAAACTGCGCGCCGCTCCAGCGGGCGCGCAACACCACGCCGACACCCTCCGCGCCGGGGCTGAGGCGGAGCCCTGCCGTGGCGGTGTGCCGGGCGACCTGGGCCAACCGGTTGCCTTCGAGCACAGCTTGGTGCGGGGCCGACTGCACCCGCGCGTCCGTCAACGCATAGGCCGCGAACGCGCTCCAGCCTTCCGCAAAGGCGTAGTCGGCGTCCAGCTCCAGACCGCGGATTTCCGTGCGCCCGATGTTGCGCCGCTGCCGCAGTTGCCCGCCCTGCGGCGATTCACCCACCGTGACGTTGAGGATCGGATCGCTCACCTCGTTGAGAAAAGCCGTCGCACGCACGGACACCGTGTCCGCCGGGAACCAGTTCACCCCAGCCTCCGCGCCGACGAGCCGCTCCGGATCAAGCGCGGCATTCGCTTGGGTCACGTCCGCCCCCACTTGGAAGGGACGGTAGAGTTCGTTGATCGTCGGCACGCGGAAGGCCTGGTAGACGGCGGCACGCAACCGGACGGCTTCCGATGCGCTCCAAGAAGCCCCGGCGCGACCATTAAAGACATAACGATCACGGTTGGGAAAGTCGGTGCGGTCCCCGTTCGGCTGTTGCAGAAATCCGTCCGTGCTACGCCAGTAATCCGCACGCAGGCCGATTTGCCAAAGCCAGTTTTCGCCTGCTTCCGCGTCATACTCCGCGAAGGCGCCAACAAACGCCTGCTCACCGCCCGCCACGCGGTCACCGCCTTGGAAGACGACAAACTCATTTGTTTCACCCTCCACCCGGCGCACGTCGACACCCGCCGTGAGTGTGCCCGCACCTCCGGTGTCCGCCGTGCGGCGGACGCTCCCGCCCACCGTGCGCGAAGGCACCGCGTACTGGTCGAGCACAAGCGATTCCGAATCGCGGGCCTCCGACACAGACGTAAATGTATTGGCGTATTCACTGCGCCCGTAATACGCATCCGCCCGCCACTGCGCCGCGGTATCGTCCGACCACACCAGCTTTCCATGCAGACGATGCGCGTCCGTATCATTATTCGACAGCGGCGTACCGTTGCCGCGGTCTTCGCGGAACATCGAACCGCGCAACGAAAACTCCGCAGTATCGGAAAGTCGATACTGCGAAAAAACGTTGGCGAGGCGGTGGCGCGCGCCCGTTGGAACATCCACCGCCCCGCGCAAGTCCTCCCGCACGCGGGTGTAGCCGTCCGTCGAGAAGTAGCGGCCTTCGAGAGCGATGCCGAAACGCTCCGCTTGCTCGCTCGCATACACACCCGCCTGCTGCGTGGACCGTGTCCCTAAATAGCCTTCCACCTCGTATATGCCGGGCGCCGGGCGCCGGGGCACGACATGGATCACACCACCCAGCGCCGTGTTACCCCATGCTGTCGATCCGCCGCCGCGCACCACTTCCACCCGCTCCACCGTGCGCAGGTCGATCTGGCTCCAATACACCCAACCCCCGAACGCATCGTTGAAAGGAACCCCGTCAAGCAGCACCAACGAACGCGAGGCACCCGACGGTCCAATACCCCGCAACGAGGCGCCCTGCGTCGTGGGATTGGCCGCCACGCTGCCCGTCCGCCGAAAAAGGCTGAAGTTCGGAATGGTGCGTAAAAATTCGTCCACCGACGCCGCCGGTGACTCCCGCACTGCATCCGTACCCAACACAATCGTCACCAGCGGTGAGGTGTCGACCGCGCCGGGTCCGCGCGACGCCGCCGTTACCGTTATGTCCGGCAAATCCACAACCGCGCCCGCCCATCCCGAGCCGGCGAGACAC
>SKLD01000465.1 GCA_007123395.1 Opitutales bacterium | reverse complement strand
TTCCCGGCATACAGAGGGACGACCAACTCGGAGCGCGAGCGCGGGTCGCAGGCTATATGGCCGGGGAAGGCGTGAACGTCCGGCACGCGGAGGGTTTGGCCTTCGGCGAGGGCCGTGCCGCAGACACCCTGCCCGGCGGCGATGCGCACGCAGGCCGGACGACCTTGGAACGGGCCGAGAATGAGTTCGCTGTTCTTCCACCAGTAGAAGCCGACCCAATTGAGGTCGGCCACCCCGTGGTAAACGAGCGCCGCGAGATTGGCGGCGTTTGCCGTTCGGTCGCGGATGCCCTCGAAAAGCGCTGCCGCTTGGCGGTGGAGAAGCTTGTAATCGGTTGGGTCCATGCATCAATGGATTCAGCGATCCGCGCGTTTGGCAATCGCAGGCACGCTTCCGTGTTGCATCGCCAACCGCCTGTGCTAGGGCTTGGACGGATGACAAGGAGGCGGGAAACGGTCCTACGGCTCTCTGCGACAGGACAATTGGCCATGCGCGAGGAGCCGGTGATTACGCGCTTGATGACGGCTGCACTGGAGCGGCCTGAACTGCTTTCGCTGGCCGCCGGTTTCACCGACAACTCGCGCCTGCCCGCCGCCGCCGTGGAGCGCGCGGTGGCCGCCCTTCGCGCTTCGGATCCGGGGAAGACTTACCTGCAATACGGGCGCAATGCGGGCGATCCGGAGCTGCGCGCGGCGCTCGCAGAGCATCTGCGGTCATTTCCGGAAGAAACACTGCCGGGACTCGGTCCGGATGACATGATTGTCACAAACGGGTCACAGCAACTCCTCTACATGACGGTGCAGCTCTTCTGTGACCCCGGGGACACCGTCTGGGTGCAGGCACCGAGTTACTTTGTCTTTCTTGAGCTGCTGCGCGGGCTCGGGGTGCGTCCGGTATCGATGCCCTCGGCGCCGGATGGGGCCGTCGACACGGAGGCCTGCCGCCGCCAATTGCGGCAGTGGCGCGCGGCGGGCGGGGCCGGGCGACCGCGGCTTGCTTATTTGATGGGCGCGTTTGCCAATCCCTCCGCGCGCAGCCTCTCCAAAGAGGAAAAGGCGGCACTCGCCGAAGCCTTCCGTGCGGAAGCGCCGGATCTGCCCGTGGTGGAGGATATGGCCTACCGCGAGCTGTTTTTCGGTGAACCGCCGACCGTTACCTCGATGCTCAGCATGGAGGCGTGGCATGATCATCCCGTGCTCTACGCGGGAACGCTCACCAAACCCTTCGCCACCGGCCTCAAGACCGGCTACGGTCTGACCCGCTCGACGGTTTGGCGCGAAGGGTTGGAGCGGATCAAAGGGCATCAGGATTTCGGGTCGTCACAGTTTGCCCAAGCTGTTCTCCGCGAGGCACTGCGATGCGGTGACTACGCGCACCACCTGCGGGAGGTGCGACCGTTCTATGCGGTGAAGGCAGCCCGCCTCGAGGATGTCCTCGAGAGGGCGGGCCTGCGCGCGCAGGGCTGGCACTGGGAGTCCCCGCGTGGAGGCCTTCTCCTCTGGTTGCGGGCACCCGACGGGCTCGATACTTCCTTTGACGGCCCGCTCTGGCGCGCCGCCATGGATGAATCAGTCCTCTACGTGCCCGGCGACTTGTGTTTCGCTGAGGGAGCGCCGCGCAATTTTGTGCGCTTGAGCTTCGGAGCGCTCGCCGCCGAACGCATCGAAGAAGCTGCGCGACGCTTTCTACGTGCCGCCGCGCGCGCCGCCGGATGAGGAAGATTCCGCGTCACAGAACTCTGTCATCCACATCCGTTTTTGGCTTGCAGGGTAGGCAAAATAATCTTTTGTGGGTGCCCCGTTGTTCTTCGAAAGGTATTGCTATACCTTAAAACAGGCGTGCTAATTACCTTGAAAAAGAAAACTAAATACGTATTTTCTGTATTTTTTGCTTGAATAGTTGACCCTATTGCGTCTTATTCGGGTCCCTAATCGCTGCTATTTCAACATGGTAGACCCTATCGCATCGGAATTTCCCATCCTGATCGTAGAAGACGACGCCGTGAGTCAGATGTCTCTCGGCTACCTTCTGCGGAAGTTGGGATACCGGGACTACGAAGTCGTTGAAAATCTTGCCGATGCTCAAGCCGCCGTGCAGATGCGGACTTTTTCCGTGGTCTTTCTGAATCCGTCGGTTCCTCGCGGCGACGGGGCGGAAGCGGGCGATGCATCCTCCATAGTCGTTCCGGATTCATCCCGCCCGGTTGTCTATCTCGGCGACTTTCGCGAATCGGAGGACGCCGCCGCAAGCCTCGGCAGACATGTCGGCTCGCTCCGCCAACCCTATCGCATGGAGGCAATCGAGGATGTGTTGGACCGGACGCAGAGCTTGAACCGGGACCTTCGCAGTTTGCCGGGCGAGGACTGCCACCGTATGCTCGAGCACGTCTTCGACGCCATCCAAGTCGGCGTCTGCGTGCTTTCGCCGGACGGCCGGTTTCTGCGCGTTAACCGCGCTTACAGTGAGGTCTTCGGCCACAGCGAGGAAGACCTTCTGGGGAAACCGTTTACGACCATCCTGCCGCGTTACCTGCACGCGCATGCGCGGGAGTTGCATGAGCGCTTCGTCCGCGGCGAGCAGACAAACAGTACGCTCGACTGGCAGGTTGTGTGCGCCGACGGTGGTGTGCGCGAAACAATCGTTAAGTCGGTTCGCTTCGAATCCCGCGACGGGCAGATCTTCAAGATCACGACGATCACCGACGTCACTGACAGCCGCGGCCGGGAGAAGGAACTGGAGCGCGCCGTACGGGAGTGCGAGGCGGCATTGCGCGGTGCCCACACCCGGTCGCGGGCCAGTATGCACGCCATTTCCGAACTCCTCGGCAAAGAATCAAAGCGGTTCCCCGAGAGCAGCCCGGCAGCCGTTGTCATGCGCGAGAGCATGTGCCGCGCTTGGGCCCTCTCGCTCCTTCACGATGTCTATCACCAGGAGAGGGGTACGGCAGTCGTCAGTGTCAACAATTACATCCGTCTGCTCTGGGAGACCGTGCGGCGCACCTTCAAGAACGAGACGCGGCAGCTGCAACCGGAATTTGAACTCGCCGACGTGGAACTGGATATGGAACGCGCCGCCCAACTCGGCTTGTTCATCAACGAGGCCCTCACCAACGTGGCCCGCCATGCCTTTCCCGAAGACTTCTTCGGCCGCGTGACGGTTCGCCTCGCGGGCGATGTGAAACGCATTCACATCGCGGTTTCAGACAACGGAGCCGGCCTGCCGGATGATTTTTCCGTGGAAGACGCACCCTCCGCCGGGTTTTCCCTCATCCGCGAGGCAACCGCAAAACTGGGAGGCGAGGTGTTCGTCGAAGGTGTCTCCGGCACCCGCCTCTCCCTCACGTTTCCACGTGTCGCCGCCAGTTAAGCGGCTCAGCCGCAAGACAATCACAACCCTGCAGGGCTCCCGGTTAAAAATAATCCCGTAGATATATTTTGAGCGAAACTTTAATTAAGACATATATTTCATTGACATTAATACATCTCATCGATATATAACTTGACAGGAAATTTTCTCATAGAAATAAAACTTGACCTTCTTCGCTACTTGATGAGAGGAGGCCGTTCAGGGCTTGTCGGGCGTGGCGAGAAGCTGCCATGCCGGGAGGGGAACGGCTTCGGCGCGCAGCGTTGGGCTGAGAGCGAACCTTTCGCGCGCGCGTTCCCACCACGGCCCGAGTAGCGGATCGTTTTTGGCGAGTGCGCGGAGTTGCTTGCGGCGTTGGGTGAAGACGCGGCGCACGGCCTCGCGGGCTTCGCGGGGAAAGCGCAGTGGCACTTTGCGCAGAGCGAGGACGAGGAGGGTGGAGTCGACCGCGGGGGCGGGGTAGAAGCAAGTGCGCGCGACAGCGTGGCGTGTTTCCTCGCGAAAAGCGCTTTGCAGGAAGATGGAAACGGCCCCGACTGAGCCCGTGCCGGTATCTGCGGTGAGACGGTCGGCGGCTTCCTTCTGCATCATCAGCACCATGCGGTGTGGCAGTGGCCCGGCAAGGAGAGCTTCCATCCACGGCGAAGTGATGGCGTAGGGCAGGTTTGCCACGACGGAGAAGGACTCGTCGAAAGCGGTTTGTAAAGTGCCGATCGGGTTTTCGACGGCGTCTCCGTGTAACGGGTCCACGTGATCGCCGAAGGTTTCCGCAATGTGGGCGGCGAGGCGGGAATCAATTTCAACGGTATGCACGCGGGCGTCCGCTGCAACGAGTGCGCCCGTTAGGGTGCCGAGCCCCGGTCCGATTTCAACAACGGATTCGCCTGGCGAGAGGGCGGCGAGGGCGACGGATTTGCGGACAATGTTACCGTCGATGAGGAAATTCTGGCCGAGCTTCTTCCGCGGGTGGTGTCCGAGCCGGAGGAGAAGGGCGCGTGTGGCGGCGGGGCTGAGGGCTGCGGACCCGTTCATGGGAGGAATCCGGGGCGGCGGCAGGCTAGCCGATTTCGTGCATTCTGCCGATAAACTCTTCCGGTTTTTCCATGCGCATCAGCGTTTCTCCGATGAGAACGGCGTCGGCCCCGCAGGCGCGGGCGCGGGCGGCGTCTTGATCGGAGCGGATGCCACTTTCGCTGATGGCGATACAGTCATCGGGCAGTTCCGGGATGAGGCGCTCGGAGATTCCGATGTCGGTGACGAAGCGGGCGAGGTCTCGATTGTTCACCCCAATGATGGTGGCGTCTTGCCGCAGTGCTCGCTCCACGTCCGCTTCATCATGAACCTCGTAGATGGCGTCGAGGGCGGCGAGCCCGGCGGCATCGCGCAGGCAGGACATCTCGTCGTCGCTTAGAGCGCGCACGATGATGAGGATGCAGCGTGCCCCCGCTTCAGCGGCCTCGGCAACCTGGATTGGATCGACGAAGAAGTCTTTGCGAAGGGTGGGGGGCGCGTCGGCGCGGTTGCCCAGGAGGTCGTTGATGTCCCAGAGGTCACGGATAGTTCCGCCGAAATACTTCTCATCGGTCAGGACGGAGATCGCGTCGGCCCCGGCGTTATAATAGATGCGCGCCTGCTCGACAGCGTCAGCGTCCGGAGCGATGGCGCCGACCGAGGGCGAGCGGCGCTTCACTTCGCTGATGACGGCGAGCCCGCCTTGGCGGCGCAGGGCCTCTGCGAAGGTCTTGCCTGGGCGCGCGAATTCCGCGTAGCGCGCCAGCTCGGCATCACGCACCGGCCGTGTCCGCTGGGCTACCTCCCGCCGCTTGTGTGCCATGATCTCCGCGAGTTTATCCATGGGTGGCGAACAAAAGGAAGTGCCCGCCCTTCCCGCAACCGCAAAAACCGCGCGCCTTTCCGGTTGACGCGATGGTCAAAATACGGGAAGGGGTTGGGTTTTGGACGGACACATGAGCAAACAGAAGAAATCCCAAGACCCTGTCGAAAAGGCGATCCTTGAGGCGCAGAACAAGGAAAGCGAACTTCCGCCCGACGCGGATGTGGAAGAGCGTTTCAACGAGTTCTGGAAGAAGAACGGTTTCGGCATCTTTGTCGGCATTTCGCTGGGTGCCGTATTGGTCCTTGGTTTTCAGATATCCGCCTATGTCAGCGGGCAGCGCGAGGCGAACATCCAGAGCGCCTTCCTCGCGCTCGAGACTTCCGAACAACGGGCTGCCTTCGCGGAAGAGCACCGTCGCCACCCGCTTGCCGGCATGGCGTTGCTCGATCTCGGCGATTCCGCTTACGACGAGGGCGACTACGGCAGTGCCCTCGGCCACTACGAGCGCGCGGCGCGTGCCTTGGAGGGCACGCCGGTCGCCGGGCGAGCCCGTCTTGGCGCGGCCATGAGTGAGCTGATGCTTGACCAACGCGAAGATGCAAAAGTCGCCCTCAATGTTATTGCATCGGACGGGCGCCTGCTCGTCGGTACCCGTGCGGAGGCGGCCTATCATCTGGCTGTGATTCATTGGGAAGACGAGAATCACTCCGCCATGGAGGAGGCTTTGGACATTATTCACGATCTTGAAGGCGCTTCTCTCTGGGCGTTTCGCGCGAATGTCCTGCGCCAGCGCGTGCCTGCCATCGACGTTGTCGAATTGGACGCGCCCGCCGTTGAGGCTCCGGTGCGGGTTGAAGATCCGCCGCAGCTTCCGTTTTGAGGTATCCTGCCGCAGCCTTTTGTTCCAGTCTACGGTGAAGTAGCGTCGGCATTCGCGCTCATGTGCGGACCGGCGTCCTGCAATATGCGTTTTCGCTTTGCGGCGGGCGAAGGGGTTGGTTTCTTTACGGAAAATGAAAACATCAATCGAGGCCGATCCCTTTTTGGAGATTGTAAACACAGTACGCCGCAACAAGCAGCAACCGCCCGTCGGCGACATCCGCGCGGAAGACCATTTGCGGCGTGACCTCGGGTTCGACTCACTCGACCTCGCAGAGTTGACTGTACGCTTGGAGGAGCGGTTCGGCGTCGATGTTTTTGCCGACGGTCTTGTGCATACGGTCGCCGAGGTGCGCGGCCGCCTCGGGCAGACCTGAACTACTGCCAGAAACCAACCTGAAGAACAGCCGCGCTGATTCCCCTTCATGACCTTGACCCCCGATCCGGTTTGGATTCGACGGCCCACCACAGACCGTTGCCTGACCTATGGGGATCTGCTCGCCGGCCTCGCCGAACCGCGGCTGGAATACGCCCCCGCCGTATGCCCGGCCAACGCGATCGAGGTGGTTTGGGCCCTGGGACGGGCCATGGCACTCGACCGACCGCTTACGCTTTATGATCCGCTCTTTACAGAGAGCGAGCGGATTGCCCTTGGGGCGACGCCCGCCCTCCTCGCGGCGCGCGAAACGTTGGCGGGCATCCGCATCCCGGAGGTCGTTTCGCTCCATCAGCGGGTGCGTGCGGCGCGGAATTTCCGGCTCACGCTCTTTACCTCGGGTTCGACGGGCCTGCCCAAGAGCGTGACCCACCGGATCGACACGCTCGCGCGCAGCGTCCGTGAAGGCAGCGCGCTCAAACGAGCGGTATGGGCACTATGCTATAACCCCGCGCACATGGCGGCAATCCAGGTAATCCTCCAGGCCTTCTTTAATCGAAATACGATTATCGATTTATACGGGATTGATCCGGAGCGGATCGTCGATGCCATCGTCGCCGAAGGTGTCACGCATATTTCCGCCACGCCGTCATTCTACCGGTTGCTGCCGCTGGGCGAATCGGTTTTCGACTTGGTGCGGGGAGTGACGCTAGGCGGCGAACGGGCGGATGCCGCCCTCATCCGGCGTCTGCGGCGGGCCTTTCCCCGCGCCCGTATCCGCAATATCTATGCGTCGACCGAAGCTGGTTCGCTCCTCGCTTCGGACGGCGATGTGTTTTCCATCCCCCGGGCGCTCGCAGACCGCGTCCGCATACGCGGCGAGCGCCTCGAGGTGCACCGTTCCCTCCTCGGCGACGGCCCGCTCGAAGACCCGGCGGCGGAATGGTATGACACCGGCGACGTGGTCGAGTGGGCCGCACACGATACCGGGTGCTTCCGCATCCTTCGGCGCGACCGGAATTGGGTGAACGTTGGCGGGGAAAAGGTGGATCCCGCCGAGGTCGCCGAGGTTCTCCGGCGCCATCCTGACATTACGGACGCCCGCGTCTTCGCCCGTCCGAGTTCCGTCCTCGGGCAAATTCTATCTGCCGAAGTCGTCGCCGCCCCCGGCCTCGGCGAGACGGAGATCCGCGGATACCTCTCGCAAACCCTCAGTCCGGGCAGGATTCCCCGCCTCATCCGCCTCGTCGACACCCTCCCGCTCACCCGCACCGGCAAAGCAGGCCCGCCGCCCGCAAAGGGTACATGAGCTTCGAAGGCACCCTGGGGAGAGGGGACATTCCTGTCCCCGGCAAAGCCGGCACCGCCCGGAGAGGGGACATGGGCTTCGCGGGTGTCGCCGCAAGCGGCTCGGCACCTGTCCCCGGCAAAGCAGTGCCGCCAAGGAGAGGGGACATTCCTGTCCCCGGCAAAGCAGTCGCTGCGGGAGAGGGGACATTCCTGTCCCCGGCAAAGCAGTGCTGCCCTGGAGAGGGGACATTCCTGTCCGCGGCAGCCCCGGCAAACTCACAACCCTCCCGAATCAACAACAGAAAGCCTCCGCCGGAATTCCACTATCGACATTATCAGGCGGCGATTTCTCAATCGTCCCCATTTCCGCAACCAAGCCGTTCCCGCATGCAAGCCCGGTTCGATCACATTACCCTCTCCGCCCTCAGCGTCTGCACCGGCCCCCAAACGCGGACACTCGACGACGACGCCCACCTCTATGCTGATTCGCCGGGGCAGCTCCAACGCATGCGCTCCATGGTGGGGATCGAGCGACGCCATGTCGCCCCGCGCGGTGTCACCACGCTCGATCTTTGCGAAGCGGCGGCACGGGATCTTTTTTCCGCGGCAGAGGTCGATACCAGCAGCGTCGACGCCGTCCTCTGTGTCACGCAGACGCCTGACCATTGGCAACCTTGCAACGCCAACCTGCTGCACGGGCGACTAGGGCTCTCCAAGGGTGCCGCCGCCTTCGATGTTAACCAAGGGTGCTCCGGGTGGGTATACGGGTTCTATCTCGCCGCTGCCATGCTTGAAGCGGGGGGCGCGCGGCGAGTCCTGCTGCTCGCCGGAGACACGGTCACGCATTGTATCCATCCCCGCGACCGCGCCACGGTCCCGCTTTTCGGCGACGCCGGTTCCGCCGCCCTCGTCGAGCGCAGCAACGATGCCGCGCCGGCGTGGTTTGCTCTGCACTCTGACGGTACGGGACACGGTGCCATCAAGGTGCCTGCCGGCGCCTTTCGCCAGCCTGCCGGACCGGAAACATCCGTCGAGTCGATCGCCGAAGACGGCAGCGTGCGTACGCCTGAAAATCTCTTTATGAGCGGTATCGAAGTCTTCAACTTCACCTTACGGGAGGAGCCGGGTGCCGTGCGCGAACTCCTTGCCTTTGCCGATACGGAAGCGGAGAGTGTCGATGCCTTCGTCTTCCACCAGGCCAACCCGTTTATCCTGAAAAACCTCGCCAAACGCCTGCGCCTTCCCGAAGAAAAGGTGCCCATGGACACCGCGCGCCGCTTCGGCAACCAAAGCTCCGCCTCCGTGCCGGCTGCGCTCGCCCACGATCTCGGCGAAGTTCTGTCTCGCGAGCGCAGGCGGGTGCTCTGCTCGGGATTCGGTGTCGGGCTCTCGTGGGCGAGTTGCCTCCTCGATATCGGCCCGGCGAAACACATCCATATTTTCCAATACCAAACATCATGACTATCGACGCTTTCATCGAAGAGCTGGAGTCTAATATTATGGCCGCCGAAGCTGGCGATCTTACGCCGGATAGCCGCTTCCGTGAGCTTCCGTGGTGGGACTCACTCGCCGTCCTCGCGACGCTCGGGGCGTTCGACACCTGCTTCGGCCGCCAACTCTCGGCGGAAGACCTCAAACGCTGCGAAACGGTCCGCGACATATACGACCTCGGTGCCGCCGATGCCTGAGCCGGGTCCGCTGCGTTGCGCACACCCTATGAAATCGCCGCGTCCGAAATGCCTGTGAAAGACCTCTACATTGTCGGCGCCGGCGGCTTCGGGCGCGAAATGCTCGGCTGGGTGCGGCAGCATCCGGATTGCGGACGTCTCTGGCAGCCCGCCGGATTTGTTGACGACAACCCGCGTGCGCTCGACGGATTCGCGGTCGACCTCGCTGTCTCGGGGACGCCGGAGACTGTACCGGTGACCGGAAACACACTCTTCGTCTGCGCGCTTGGGCGGCCTGCCGTAAAGCGGCGGATTATCGGAATTTTGCGCGGGCGCGGAGCCGAGTTTCTCACCTTTATCCATCCCTCTTCCGTCGTCGGCGAGCGCGTGCGCCTCGGCGAGGGAACGGTCTTCTGTCCGGGCGTCATTCTCACCAGCGATATCGAGATCGGCGAGTTCGTCCTCTTCAATTGCGGCGCATCCGCCGGGCACGACACCGTAGTCGGCGCCTTCGCCAGCGTCAGCGGACACGTCGACCTCACCAGCCGTACGCGGATCGGGCAGGATGTCTTTGTCGGCTCGCACGCCGTTATTATTCCCGGAGTCAACGTAGGGCAGGGGGCGGTCATCGGCGCGGGAGCCGTCGTCGTCGCTCCCGTGAAGCCGGGCCTCACCGTCTTTGGAAACCCCGCCCGCCCGCTCGGGCAGTAGCGGGTTGTATCTTGCCTCCCGTCGTGGCGGGCCCGGTAGAAGTCCGGGTGATTCATCCCCGGACCCTTTGCGGAAATTTGTCGGCGTGTGCTTCACGCGAGTCAGCGCCGCCGGGCTTCCGGAGGGTCCTTGGGCGCGGGCGATGAATCAGCCCGCCAACGAAAGAACTTGGAGCATTCAGCGTCGTCGGTCCCGGATCATCCCGGTGTCTCAAATCCTCCCCTTGCATGGCGGGTATTGGCAACGCTCAAGTCAAAGTCGGTCGCCACCTCGACCGGAGCCGTGCCGGGAGGTTTTCGCAGCTTCCCCAGCGCCGCTGCACCGTCGCCTTTCGTCAGCCATTCATCGGAACCCAGCGCCCGACCGTACGTCATGAACCGCAGCCGCAGACGCAGCAGCTCATGCGGCTCCAGCTCGCCGCCCGCCGCAAGCGCCGCTTCCAACGCTCGCGGGTCAATCCGGTCTCCGGAGCCGTCACGCTTCCGTGCAGTGCCTTTTCCGAGCATGAGCAGGCGATAGCAGGCCAGGGCCCGGCACGGATCACTCTCGTTCGGAAAGCACGCTGCAAGCGCGGCCCGCAGCGATTCGCCGCCCGCCACCGCCTCCGCATAGCCGCACCACCGGTAATCCTCCGGAAGATCCGCCAACCCCGCCCGCACCGGGTTCAAATCGATATACGCCGCCACAAGGGCGACAATTGACGTATCGTCTTGCACCAGCACGCTGCCGAAGCGCTCCGCCCAAAGTGTTCCCGCGGTATCGTAGGTGTGGTTGAACCACTTTGTGTATCGCTGCTTCAGCGTGCGCATGAACTCCGAAATATCCCCCATGCGCCGCCACAACCGCTCGCGCAGTTCCTGCGCCCGGATCGGGTCCGCGCCCGCCAGCACTTCCGCCAGCTCCCGCGCGTTCAGCCGGCTCCACGCCGCCCGCGAGCGTCCGTAGAGCGCTTCGTAGCGCACCACCAGCTCCGCGTCGCCGCACTGCCTCAGCGCCGGATCCACCCGCACAAGGATGTGCGCGTGCGTTTCCATCGCACAATAGGTGATCACTTCAACGCCGCTGAAACGCGCCGCCCGCCGCAGTGCCGCCACCCATACCTCCCGCTGCACATCCGCCAGCAAATGGCGCTTATGCACGATACGCGTATAAACATGATATACGCATTTATTTTCTGATTTAAGTCGTATTTCACCCATAATATTTTATTCATCTCAGAGCTATTACATCGTTGCGGGGGGCGGGGCAAGGGGGATTTTTGCCTATTTGGCGAGTTCGTCGGCGAGGTCTTCGAGGGGGTAGCTCCAGATTTCACTGAGGGTGGGGTGGTACCAGTGGGTTTTGAGGAGGTCGGCGGGGGTGGCGCGGAGGGAGACGGCGACGGCCATGGCGTGGATGAGTTCGCCGCCGTCCTTGCCCACGCAGTCGGCGCCGACGAGGCGTCCGGTGTTTTTGTCGGCCCATGCGCGGACGAAGCCGCGGCGGGCTTCCATAACAATCGATTTGCCGTGGTCGTCGAAGGGGTAGTCGGCGACGGCGAGGTCCATGCCGCGCTCTTTGGCCTCCGTCAGCGGAATGCCCGCCTCGGCGACCTGCGGGTCGGTGAAGACAACGGAGGTGCGGGTGTCGTAATCGACCGGATCGGTGGCGCGCCCGGTGGCGTGGCGCGCGGCGACCTCGCCCTGCATAATGGCGAGGTGGACGATTTCGAATGGACCGCAGACGTCGCCCGCGGCGTAGATACGCGGGTTCGTGGTTTGTTGGTCGGCGTTCACGCGGATCTGCCCCAAAGGATCCATCTCGACACCTGCGGCACCGAGGGCGAGCCCGTCCACGGCGGGACGGCGTCCGAGGGCGTTGAAGAGATGCGCGGCTTTCGCCGTGACGGTCTTTTCACCGTGGGCAAACGCGACTTCGTAGCTGTCCGCCGTGCGGATGACGGACTGGAGTTTCGTGCCGGTGTACAACTCTGTGCCCTCGTCGCGGAAGGCCTTCTCGATAACGGCGGCGGACTCCGGCGAAATCTCCTTGAGGATACGCGGGCTGCGCTGGATTTGGATGATTTTTGAGCCGAGGCGACGCAGGTATTGCGACAACTCGCAGGCGACGACCCCGCCCCCGAGGACAATCACCGACTCGGGAAGGAAATCGAGTTCGAGGACGTCATCGCTCGTCCATGCGCCGGATTCGGCGAGACCTT
This sequence comes from Opitutales bacterium, assembly GCA_007123395.1. Classification (GTDB taxonomy): domain Bacteria; phylum Verrucomicrobiota; class Verrucomicrobiia; order Opitutales; family Oceanipulchritudinaceae; genus SLLG01. The sequence goes on along the minus strand of SKLD01000465.1, from coordinate 6,047 downwards.
CGACGGGAGGCACCTGAGGCACGGAGCCGGTGGCGATGACGAAACGGTCGGCGGTGATCTCTACCCCGGACGAGACGAGCCGCACCCGGTTTTCGCCGACAAAGGAAGCTTTGTCGCGGAAGAGCGTGAATCGTTCGGACTCCAGCTGGCCGACGCGGTAGTCGCGGAACTCGGCGACCATGCGGCGCTTGCGCTCGCGCAGGGCGGGCATGTCGGCGGCGGCTTCGGGGATGCGGAGCCCGAAGAGGCTTCCCTCGCGGGCGAGGTGGAGCACCTCCGCACTGTAGATGAGGGTCTTCGAGGGCATGCACCCACGTAGGATACAGAGACCGCCGAGTTCATCGGCACTGTCGATGATGGCGACCCGGTCGCAGACCTCGCGGGCGGTGCGTGCCGCGGCATAGCCACCGCTGCCACCGCCGATGACGACAAAATCGTAATGCTGATCGCTCATACAGCGGTTGTGTCACCGTGCGGGGCGTCGGTGCAAGCCCTTCTTGCGGATTCGGCAAATGTCTTGAACCGTTGATCTTGCGGACCCAAGCTGCCCGGTTTTCGAGAATTTCTGCACATGACCCAACCTATCTGCAAGTTCACGGTGCTGCCCGGTGATGGAATCGGCCCCGAAGTAATGGAATCCGCGCTGCGCGTACTCGCCCGCACGGCGGAGACGGACGGCTTTTCGCTCGACTACTCGACGCACGACGTGGGCGGGATCGCCATCGACAACCACGGCACGGCGCTTCCGGAGGCAACGGTCGAGGCCTGCGCACAGGCCGACGCCATACTCTTCGGTTCGGTCGGTGGCCCGAAGTGGGAAAACCTGCCCCCCGCCGAGCAGCCGGAACGCGCGGCGCTTTTGCCCTTGCGCAAGCGCTTCGAGCTATTCGCCAACATCCGTCCCGGGCTTTTGTATCCGGAGTTGGTTGACGCTTCGCCGCTCAAAGGGGAGCGGATCCCCGACGGCATCGACATTGTCTGTATCCGTGAACTCACGGGCGGTATCTATTTCGGCCAGCCGAAAGAGCGCCGGGAGTTGCCGGACGGCCGGGTGGAGGCGATAGACACCATGGTCTACCGCACGGACGAGATCGAGCGCATCGCCGAGGTCGCGGCGGTGACGGCCCGCGCGCGGGGCAAGCGCGTTTGCTCGGTGGACAAAGCCAACGTGCTCACGACCTCGGTGCTCTGGCGCGAGACCGTGACGCGCTACTTCGCGGAAAAGCACCCGGACATCGCGCTGAGCCACATGTATGTGGACAACGCCGCCATGCAGCTCGCCCGCGATCCCAACCAATTCGACGTGCTCTTCACCGAGAACATGTTCGGGGACATCCTAAGCGACGAGATGGGCGTCATCTGCGGCAGCCTCGGGATGCTGGCTTCGGCGAGTCTCGGTGCCTCCGACAACCGCCACGGCCACCCTGTCGGCCTCTACGAACCGGCGGGCGGCACGGCACCCGACATCGCGGGCAAGGGCGTGGCCAACCCCTGTGCCCAGATCCTCAGCGCGGCCCTCATGCTGCGCCACAGCTTCGGACTCGGCGAGACAGCGGCGCGGATCGAATCGGCGGTGCGCGCGACCGTGAAGGCGGGCGTGCGCACTGGCGACATCGCTTTCGGCACGGAATCCGTCTCCACCACTGCCATGACCGACGCAATCTTGTCGCGCCTCTGACATCCGCAGGCCCGATCACCCACTTGTACCTAATTCGCGAGACCCGTAAACCATGACCTCCGCCGAGATCCGACAGTCTTTTCTCGATTTCTTTGCCGCCAAAGGGCACACCATCGTTCCCTCTGCTCCCTTGATGCCCTCGTCGCCGAACTTGCTGTTCACCAACGCGGGCATGAATCAGTTCGTGCCGTATTTTCTCGGTGACCGCGACGCCCCGTATCCACGCGCCGCCGACACGCAGAAGTGCATCCGCGCGGGCGGCAAACACAACGACCTCGACGATGTGGGCTTCGACGGATACCACCACACCTTCTTCGAGATGCTCGGCAACTGGTCGTTCGGCGATTACTTCAAGAAGGAGGCCATCGAGTGGGCGTGGGAGCTGTTGACAGAGGTGTGGAAGTTTCCCAAAGAACGGCTCTACGTAACCGTCTACCAACCGGGGGAGGGAGACCCGGCGGAGTTTGACCAAGAGGCGTACGATTTCTGGAAGGCGCTGCTCGAGAAAGACGGGCTCGATCCCTCCATCCACATCCTCACGGGCGGCAAGAAGGACAATTTCTGGATGATGGGCGACACCGGCCCTTGCGGCCCGTGCTCGGAGATCCACATCGACCTGACAGAAAAGGGCGACACGCGCGGATCGCTCGTCAACAAGGACGATCCCTTTTGTATCGAAATTTGGAATCTTGTCTTCATCCAGTTCAATGCGGAACCGGACGGCGGATTCGCCCCGCTGAAGGCCCGCCACGTCGACACCGGCATGGGCTTCGAGCGTGTGGCCGGCATCATGGCGACGACGGATCGATTCACCCGTTACGGTGAAGCCCCGAGCAACTACAACGCCGACGTCTTCGCCCCCGTCTTCGCCAAGATCGAGGAATTGAGCGGCGTCTGCTATGGGCGCACGCTGCCGTCTTCGCGGCGCGACCTCACCGAAGCCGAGCGCCGCGACGTGTGCTTCCGTGTGCTCGCCGACCACATCCGCGCGCTGTCGTGCAGCATCGCGGACGGCATCCTGCCGGGCAACGAAGGCCGCAACTACGTGCTCCGCCGCATCCTGCGCCGCGCCATCATGTACGGCCGCCGCCTCGATCTGAAGCCGGGATTTTTCACGCAACTCGTCGGTCCGGCGGTCGACTCTCTCAAAGCCGTCTTTCCCGAACTGGAGACGCAGTGCGAAGTCATCGGCAAAGTGATCTCCAGCGAAGAGAGCGCCTTCGACCGCACCATCGACCGGGGTCTCGGGATCCTGGAGAAGCTCTTCGCCGACAAACCGGAGCAGATCAGCGGAGCGCAGGCCTTTGAACTCTACGATACCTACGGCTTTCCGCTCGACCTCACCGAGATCATCGCCGGTGAGCGCGGAATCGCGGTGGACAAAGCCGGATTCGAGACGCACATGGAGGTCCAGCGCGAGCGCGCCCGCGCCGCCCGCAAGACGGAGGTCATCCGCGTGGCCGACGATGCCGGGGCGGAGGCCGCGACGGAGTTTGTCGGCTTTGAGCCGGAGGCGTGGCGAGGCGGGGTGGAGACAACCCTGCGGTCCGTCGTGAAAACAGACGAGGCGTTCTTTGCTGTTCTGGCGGAGACGCCCTTCTACGCTGAGATGGGCGGCCAGGTGGGCGACACGGGCCGGATCGAGGTCAACGGGGAGAGTATCGATGTGCTGGATACCGTGGAGGATGCTTCCGGAACGGTCGTTCACCGCTTGCCCGCGGACGCGCCGCTCACACCGGAGATCGCCGGGGCAACCGTCCGCGCCGTCGTCGACGTCCCGCGCCGCGCGGACATCCAGCGGCACCACAGCGCCACGCACGTCCTGCACTGGGCGCTGCGCAAGACGCTGGGCGACCACGTGCGTCAGGCCGGTTCGTATGTCGGTCCGGACCGGCTGCGGTTTGACTTCACGCATTTCGAGGCCCTCAAGCCGGAGGAGATCCGGGAGATCGAACGGCTTTGCACCGAGCGTATTCTCGGCAACGACGCCGTGCGCTGGTATGAGATTCCTTTTTCAGAAAAGCCGGAGGAGATCATCGCCTTCTTCGGCGAGAAATACGGCAACGTCGTGCGCGTCGTCGACATCGGCGGCTGGAGCAAGGAGCTGTGCGGCGGTACCCACGTGTCCGCGACCGGTGAGATCGGGCTTCTGAAGATCGTTTCCGAAGGAGCCATTGCGGGTGGCACGCGCCGGATCGAAGCCGTGGCCGGTGCCCACGCGAAGGCCTTTCTCGACGAGCGTGCCAGGGTCGTCGAGGCGCTGGCGGGCCAGTTTTCCGTGAGCACCGACGCCGTGCCCGCGCGGATTGCCGACATGCGCCAACGCTTGCAGGCGGCCGAGCGCGAACTAAAGCGGCTGAAATCGGAAGCCGCCGCGCGGGAGGCCTCCGGTCAGGCGGAGCAGGCGGCGAGCGTCGCCGGGCTGCGCATTCTCGGCACAACGCTAACGGCGGACAACCCCAACGCGCTCCGCGAAAACGGGGCAAAGCTCTTCAAGGAACTGGGCGAAGGCGTGCTCGTGGCGGCGGCGGCCTTCGGGCCGAAGGCGACCGTCGTGGCCTTTGCCTCGCCCGCCGCCAACAAGGCCGGCCTCAAGGCCGGCGACATCGTCCGCGAAATCACCGGCGCGCTCGGCGGCCGCGGCGGCGGCAAGCCCGACTTTGCGATGGGCGGCGGCACCGACAACGGCAACCTCGCGGGCCTCCTCAAAGAGTGGCAAGACCGCACCGCGAAGGCATTGGAGGGAGCTTGAGGACCGCTGTAAGTGAACTTGTTGCCGACGTCCTCAAGGCGCGAGCTTTGCCGTCCCGACGTACGGTTGGAGTGGTGTTCCGGCTACAACTTCAAGGCCGCTGACTGGTGCTGCCCGCCCAGCCGTTTCTTTCATCGGGGGCATGAGAGGATTCTTCCTTGGGTAAACCGTAGCGGATGTTCAGGAAGGAAGATTTGAGGGAGGACTGACGAGAACCGGCGCGCCCAACCCCGGCACATGCTCGGAAAACGATTCGCCTTCAGGTGTAGCGCGGAGAGAGTATTGTACCATGCCCATCTTGGCGTCGAGGTTGTCGACCATGCTCACAAAAACGGCTTCCGGGGTCGCTGCCTTTGCCGCCGCGCCCCATTCCAGTTCACCTTGGTGGCTGAGGATAATGTGTTCGAGGCGTTCCGTGAGGTCCGGTTCCAGTTTCGACTGGATGGCCGAGCGGCGGACCTGCCGGTAACCGAGGACCACGTGCCCTTGGAGGATGCCCGCGCGGCTGCGCGCCGTTGCAAGTCCTTGTGTATACTCCGGGCACTTTCCGATGTCATGGAGAATGACTCCGGCGAGAGCGAGGTCGGGCGAGACCTCGGGGTAGAGCGCCAGGAGCGCCCGCGCCGCGCGCGCCATGCGCACCGTGTGCTCAAGCAGTCCGCCGCGGTAGGCATGGTGCATGGAAATTGCGGCGGGACTCGTGTGGAAGTCCGGACCAGTCTCCTCAAGGGCATTCCGGACCGTCGCGCGGAGGGCGTCGTGCCGGATCGCACCGACATGCTCCTCGAGCTCCTTACGCAAATCATCGAGCGGTATAGGTGCGGTTTCAACCAGTTGTTCGAGAACACTCGGAACATCGCCTTCGGACACCGCTTCGACGCGAATCAGGCTGGGAGAAAAACGCCCTTGGTAATAGTCCGTATTGCCTTGCACGCGCACCACGCGGCCCTCGCCCAGTTCTTGGAAAAATCCGAAGTTGGCTGAGTTTTCAAAGCACACGACATGAAAAATCCCCGTGCGGTCGCCCAGTTCGACCATCAGAAACTCGCTTTCGTTGCGGGCTCTCTTCATCGCAAGGCGGCGGATCAGGAGAACAGCCTCGAAGGGCGTCTTCTCTCCGCGCGGTGCCTGCTTCAGTTCCGATACTGTCATCATTGTCCGAAGAGTGGGGCCGCCAAAGACACCACGCAAGTCCTCTCGCGCCGCAGTCTGCATCCCCCGTCAAGTTCAACGCATCTCCGCAGAACTGTCGTTAAATAATTTAATTCTGAAATAAGTGTATAAACCTTTATATTTCTGAATTGAATAATATCAAATATTTTATATCTGAATTTAGTTGTGTTCGAGGGAAGGGCGTACAGGCTGGCGGTTATGTCATATCATCTGAGGATAAAGAGCGCGCATCGCGCGGCGTTTCACTGTGTGTGCCGGGTGGCGCGGCAGCTGGGGCTGCTGGGCGAGGCGGAGCGGGACGCCTTGGTGGCGGCGATGCGCAAGGCGGCGGCCTTCTCGGGCGTGGAGCTGCTGGCTTACGGTGTGTTGTCCAACCACTTCCATCTTCTTGTGCGGGTCGATCCGCAGGCGCGCGAGTGCGACGATGAGGAGCTTGTGCGCCGT
>SKLD01000199.1 GCA_007123395.1 Opitutales bacterium | reverse complement strand
GCACGTTGCGGCAGCGCTATACGCGTTGGTTCAACCTCGCGCACGGGACGGCGGGGACGCTGTGGGCGGAGCGCTTCGGCAGCGTGCTTGTGCAGGACACGCCTTGGCTGGTGGGGCTGATCGCGGCCTACATCGACTTGAACGCAGTGCGCGCGGGTCTGGCGGATCTGCCGGAGAACTACCGTTGGTGCGGCTACACGGAGGCGCTGGCGGGAAGAGAGACTCTCTGCCGTGCGCTCTGTGCCTGCTTTCCGGCGGCGAAGGACACGGCGGATGCACTTGCGCGCTACCGTCTGCTGATGCTCGGAAAGGGAGCGGGGGCGAAAGGCGACGGCACGGGCGGGCGCATCGATCCGGCGGCGTTGCTGGAGGCGGTGAAAAACGGGGGGGAGCTGCATCCGCACGAGTTGCTGCGGTTGCGCGCACGCTTTCTTACGGAGGGCCGTGCGCTCGGAACGCGCGATTGGCTGGAAGACGGCGAGGGGGCGCGTGTTCTTGCCATGCTGAAGCGTCCGCCGCCGTGCCGCGCGGTCGAATTCCTCGACAACGTGGATCTGGCGGTGGCGCGTTCACGGGCGGGGTACCGGTCGGTCGAGGATCCACGGGAGTGACATCTGTTGGCGGCTTCGCAGCCGTTCGACCTATAGGTAATTCCAAAATAGCAGGGCCTATATTTCTATGAATAAACCGTTTCAGTCCTCCAAATCCTTGCGGAGGATGTCGAGTTCTTCCCACCGCGCGAACTTTTCGAGAATGCTGTCTTCTATTTGGCGGAGGCGCTCGCGGGCCTGTTCGACGCCTTCGGGGCGCTCCCGGTAGGTTCCGGGGTCGGCGAGGCTTTCGGTGAGCTGCCGTTGTTCGCTTTCCAGTTCTTCGATTTCACGGGGAAGGCTTTCGAGTTCGCGTCGCTCACGGTTCAGGAATCTGCGGGGTTTGGGCATGCGTGCGGAAGCGGGCTTGGGCTTTGCCACAGCGGAAGGGGGCGGAGCCGGGGCCGAGCGTTTCTTGTGGAGTTCGTAATCGGCATAGCCGCCCGCGATGGGGAGGACTTTGCCATCGCCTTCCATGACGAGGAGGTCGGTGGTGACGTTGTCGAGAAAGGCGCGGTCGTGGCTGACGATGAGCACGGTGCCGCTGAAATCGGCGAGGAGGTCCTCGAGGAGTTCGAGTGTCTCCATGTCGAGGTCGTTGGTGGGCTCGTCCATGACAAGGACGTTGCAGGGACGCGTGAAAAGGCGCGCGAGGAGGAGCCGATTGCGCTCGCCGCCGGAGAGGTTGCGCACGGGCCCGCGAATGCGGTCGCGGGAGAAGAGAAACTCCTCAAGGTAGCCGACGACGTGCTTGCGCTTGCCGTTGATCTCGATCGTCTCTTGCCCGTCGGCGACGGCGTCGCGCACGGTGGCGTCCTCGTCGAGGCGGTTACGCAGTTGGTCGAAGTAAGCGATCTCGAGCTTTGTGCCATGCGTCACTTTGCCGCTCCCTGGTTCGAGTTCGCCGAGGAGAATGCGCAACAGCGTGGATTTACCGACACCGTTGGGGCCGACGATACCGACGCGGTCCCCCCGCTCGATCTCAAGGTCGAGGCGGTCGATGAGTCGACCTTCTCCGTAGTCGAAGGAGACGCCGACGGCACGGATCACAACCGCGCCGGAGCGGGCCGCCTCGGTCACGCCCATCCGCGCGCTGCCCTCGCGCGCGCGGCGTCGCCGGTGCTCCTCCCGCATGGCGAGAAGGGCGCGCTTGCGGCCCTCGTTGCGCGTGCGCCGTGCCTTGATGCCCTGGCGTAACCATGCCTCCTCCAGACGCAGCTTTTTGTCGAAGACCTCGTTTTGGCGCGCTTCGGCATCGAGCCACTCTTCTTTGCGCCGGAGGTAGGTCGGATAGTCGCAGTCCCAACTGATGAGCTTGCCCCGGTCGAGGTCGAGGATGCGGGTGGACAGTTTGTGGAGAAAGGCGCGGTCGTGTGTGACAAAGAGGAGCGCGCCCGGATACCCCGCCAGAAAGGTCTCCATCCAGCCGATGGCCGTAATGTCGAGATGATTGGTCGGTTCGTCCAGAAGCAGCAGGTCGGGGCCGCGCATCAGGCATTGGCCGAGGAGCGCGCGTCGCTTCATTCCGGCGGAAAGTGTCGTGAAGGGCGGCGCGCTTTCGAGGCGCATGTCGCCGAGCACCTTGTCGAGCCGGGCTTCCAGCTCCCAGTCGGCGAGGTCCGGCGCCGCCCCCGCCCGGAGAACGTCCTCCACCGTGCCGGGAAGGGTCTCCGGAACTTCCTGCGGCAGGTAGGCGACAACTGTTTCGGCGGGCTGATGGCGCTCGCCGCTGTCGAACGGGGTCTCGCCGGCAATGATGCGGAGAAGGGTCGATTTGCCCGCGCCGTTGCGGCCGATGAGACACACCCGCTCATTTGGATAAATTTCCAATCCGGCGTCGTCGAGGAGCGGCGGGCCACCGAGGGAGAGACGGATATTGCGCAGTGAGAGCAGAGGATTTGACATAAGTGTGCGGGTGGATTTCCGCGCATCCATCCATTTGCGGCAACCGGAAAACCCGAGTATTCCATGGCAGAAATAATCTCGAACAGCTTATGGCATAAAAAAAGAAAAAGTAATGAAAAAGCGAGAAAAGGTTGCGTTTATTGTCATGATGAATCAGGAAATCGCTGTTTGTTTCTTTGTAGGATGTACTCAGACTCGCTAAGTTCCGGATCAGGCTCAAGGGACGCCAAGAAACCCTCTCGCTGCCGCGAGGCTTCCGAAGAGCTTTCCAAACCTTCATGTGATAATCTTTTCGACGAGGACCATACAGCCTTTTTCGCCTTGGACCGTTCTTACCGCTATCTCGACTTCAACCGCCTCCACGCGGATTTCATGAAAATGCTTTCGGGTAAGGATATCGCGGTCGGCACCTTATTCTCGGATTATGTCGAAGGCCCCGATTTGAAGCGCGCATACCGTTCTTTTGACCGCGCTTTACGCGGTGAGAAATTTATCGAAGTGATCGAGATGAACGGTCCTGCAAACGAGGAGTTGGCCTTCGAAGTGATGCACCGACCTCTCCGTGACCCCTCCGACAACATCATTGGCGTAATGCTTGCCGCACGTGATGTGACGCGGAAGGAGGGTGCTCAAGCCCGCCATTGCATGGCGAAGAGCGCCTCGGCCAAAGAAGACTCCAAAAACTCAGAAGCGCAGGCGATACAACTCGCCCTCCTCCGACGCCTTGAAAGATCCCGCGCCGAGCAGGCGGAAACGTTGTTCGAGAAAACCTGTTTGATTTCCCGCCTGAATGAATCGATGCAGCGTTTGGAAGCTTCGAACGCAATTAAGGACAAGCTCTTTTCCATCGTCGCACACGATTTGCGTTCTCCCTTTCACGCCTTCCTGAATCTCCTCCGGACTGTGCGTGAGGAGTTGCCGTTACTCCGCAAGCGCGAGGTACTGGAATACATCGATTTGTTGCACGGTTCTGCTACAGGAATGCATGAACTCATCGAGAACCTTCTTGAATGGGCAACCTTGCAGGAGGGTAAGATCCAAGTGCTCTCATCAATATGCAACGTCCGCAACGCGGTGGAGAGCGCGGTGCGCTTGTTTGAAAATCCCGCCGCCTCCAAGGGTGTTTCGCTTCACAATAACGTCTGCCCCGGACCTGATGTCTATGCCGATCCCCACATGCTTGGAACGGTTTTGCGCAACCTTTTGGGCAACGCAATCAAGTTCACAAAGAAGGGCGGGCACATTGAGATCGAAGCGGCCAACGGTGCGGCGGAAGGGTTTATCGAAATCAGGGTGTCCGACAATGGAGTTGGTATTCCCGCGGACATAATGCCGCATCTCTTTTCCGCTGACCGGAAAACAGGGCGTCCCGGGACTGATGGGGAAGCCTCATCCGGTCTTGGTCTCATTCTTTGCAAAGAGTTCGTCGTCATGCACGGTGGAAGTATTTCCGTCAACTCCCGGGAGGGCGCGGGCACAACGGTACTCTTCACATTGCCGTGTGGCGAGATTGCGGATGTTGCTACTGAGAACATTCGGCCAAAGATATGATTTCGGTGAAACACAGGGCGAATCGGGCAGCGGGGAGGATTGCCCCCAATGGCGCTCGGATAAGCAGGTGATCCCCTGGGAGCGCGGGCGTCTCGCCCGCATCCGGAGCCGTGCAGCCTATCGAAAGGTGGCTTAACCGAGCGCCATTGAGGATTGCCCCCCGCCCCCACATCATGACTCGACTGTGCTCGCCGAAGTCCGGGTTCCGATTTGCTCTCCTCACTCCGCTCCGGCGTGACTGTTTGCAGTTGCCATGGTCTGCTATCTCTGTTTTCCATAGGTTCATGATACGCCGGACTTTAACCCGATCACAATACACCCATGCCGGGCACCCAAATGCATGGATTCAACGTAGCCACGTCGTGGCTACGCGACTCATGCGCGACGTTCGACTTAAAACGAAATGGAGTCTTTAATAACTCATGCCAGCCCCCGCAGCGATCCTCAAACTTGTCGAGAATTTCTCGACCCATATTGAGCACTACAAGTCCTCCGGTTATAACGAGACGCAGCTCCGCCGCGAATACCTCGACCCCTTCTGGAAGGCACTTGGCTGGGACATCGACAACGAGCAGGGCTACGCCGATGCCTACAAGGATGTCATCCACGAGGACGCCATCAAAGTCGGCGGCTACACCAAGGCACCGGACTACTGCTTCCGCAGCGGTGGCACCCGCAAGTTTTTCCTCGAAGCAAAGAAGCCCTCGGTCTCCATCCGGTCGGACGACAAGCCCGCATACCAGCTGCGCCGCTACGCATGGAGCGCCAAGCTCCCGCTCTCCGTGCTCTCCGATTTCGAGGAGCTGGCCGTTTATGATACCCGCATCCGCCCGAACCAGAGCGACAAGGCCTCGAAGGCCCGCACCTTCTTGTCTACCTACGAAGAATACGCCGAGAAGTGGGACGAGATCGCCGCCATCTTCTCCCGCGAGGCCGTGCTCAAGGGCTCCTTCGACAAGTATGCCGACACCGCGAAGAAAAAGCGCGGCACCGCCGAGGTGGACGACGCCTTTCTGGCAGAGATCGAGCGCTGGCGCGAGCTGCTGGCCCGTAACTTCGCTCTGCGCAACCCCGGGCTCTCCGTGCGTGATCTCAACTACGCGGTGCAAAAGACCATCGACCGCATCATCTTCCTCCGCATCTGCGAGGACCGCGGCACCGAAGACTACGGACGGTTGAACATGCTGCTAAACGGCAGCGGCGTCTGGCCCCGGCTCAACGAGCAGTTCCGCCGCGCCGACGACCGCTACAACTCCGGCCTCTTCCATTTCAAAGAGGAGAAGGGCCGCAACAACGCCCCCGACCGCCTTACCCCCGGCCTCTCGCTCGACGACAAGGTGCTGAAGGACATCATCAAGCACCTCTACTATCCCGACTCGCCCTACGAGTTTTCCGTGCTCCCGGCCGACATCCTCGGCCAGGTTTACGAGCAGTTCCTCGGCAAGACCATCCGCCTGACCGGCGGCCACCAAGCCAAAATCGAGGAAAAGCCGGAAGTCCGCAAAGCGGGCGGCGTGTACTACACGCCCACCTACATCGTCGACTACATCGTGGCCAACACCCTCGGCCGCCTCCTCAACGGCGACGACCCCGACAGGAAAAAGCCCATCTCCGTCGCGCAGGCCGCCAAGCTCAAGCTCTGCGACCCCGCCTGCGGCTCCGGCTCCTTCCTCATCGTCGGCTACCAATACCTGCTCGACTGGCACCGCG
>SKLD01000290.1 GCA_007123395.1 Opitutales bacterium | reverse complement strand
TTCTCGGTGTGGAGCGCGACGCCACGCCGGAGCAGATCAAGAAGGCCTACCGCCGCAAGGCGGTGGAGTGCCATCCCGACAAGCACAAGGGCGACAAAGGTATGGAGGAGCGCTTCAAGCAGCTCTCGGAGGCCTATGAAGTCCTGAAAGACGCCGACAAGCGTGCCGCCTACGACCGCTACGGGCACGCCGCTTTCGAAGGTGCCGGTGCGGCGCGTGGTGCGCGCGGCGGGGGCTTCGGTGGGTTCCACGATCCGTTCGACATTTTCCGCGAAGTCTTCGGCGGCGGGGGTGGCGGCGGCGGCTTTGAGGAGTTTTTCGGCGGCGGAGGCCGCGGCGGCGCGCGGCAGGGAGAAGACCTGCGCTATGATCTCGAAATTTCGCTCGTCGACGCCTTCCGCGGCGTGGAAAAGGAGATCCGCTACCGCGCGCCGGTGGCCTGCAAGAAGTGCAACGGCGACGGCGCGGAGCCTGGCTCGTCGATTAAGACCTGCTCGACCTGTGGCGGCGCGGGTCGTGTCGTCACTTCGCGCGGTTTCTTTCAAGTGCAGCAGACCTGCCCCTCCTGCGGGGGAGCGGGCCGTATGCCGGAGCGCGCCTGCGGGGCCTGCGGCGGCGAAGGCCGCGTGGTGGAGCATCGCGAGGTGAAGGTGCGCATCCCGGCGGGAATCGATACCGGCCAGAAGCTCCGCTCGGCGGGGAACGGTGCCGCCGGGCCACGTGGAGCGCAGCCGGGCGACCTCATTATCGTGGTACATGTGCGCCAGCACGAGCTGTTCGAGCGCGAGGGAAATGACCTGTATTGCGATCTTCCTATCAAGTTTACGCTGGCGGCTCTCGGGGGCTCCATCGACGTGCCCACACTCTCGAACGACTCCGGTCTTGTGACGCTGAAGATTCCCGCGGGCACCCAGGACGGCACTGTTTTCAAGCTGCGCGACCGCGGGATGCCGCACCTGCGCGGCGGCGGTCGCGGCAACCAGTTTGTGCGCGTGCATATCGAGGTTCCGCGCAAGCTCTCTTCGAAGCAGCGCGAGCACCTCGAAGCCTTCGCCGTGGCCTCGGGCGATACCGAGTCCGGCGAGAGCAAGGGCTTTTGGGAGAAAGCGAAGCGCATCTTCGAGTAGCGGCTTGCAAGGCGGACGGTATTTGTGGAACGCTCACGCGTAATGAAGTTCGCCATACTTGGATCGGGCCGCGGTTCCAACGCCGAAGCCATCCTGCGTGCATGGCGCGCGGGCGGCCTCGGGCCTGCCGCGCCCGTCGCGCTGTTTTCGGACAAGGCCGACGCACCCTTCCTCCGCCTCGGAGAGACATTCGGCGTGCCCGCCGAGTTCATTGATCCGGGGCCGTTCCGCACCAAGCTCGATGCCGCCGCCGAGGAGCGCTTTGCCACGGCTGTGCGTTCCGCCGGGGCCGACTGGGTGATCCTCGCCGGCTTCATGCGGGTGCTCAAGCGCGGCTTCCTCGAAGCCTTCCCCGACCGCATCATCAACCTCCACCCGAGCCTTCTGCCGAGCTTCAAGGGGCTGCACGGCATCCGTCAGGCATGGGAGGCGGGCGTGCGGGTGACGGGTTGCACGGTGCATCTTGTTTCACCGGAGGTCGATTGCGGGGCGATTCTCGACCAAGCGACGGTGCGCGTGGAGGACGCCGACACGCTCGAATCCCTTGAGACCAAGGTGCATGCGGCGGAGCACGCGCTCCTCCCGTCGGTCATCCGCCGCCTCGCCGAGGGCCGACTGCGCCCGCTCGAACGGAGAGCGGCGCCGTGATCGAGGTGCGCATACCCGTGGACGCTGCCGAGGCGGAGGCGCTCGAAGCGTATTTTTGCGAGGACTACCAAGAGCATTGGATGCTCTACGAGGACGAAAAGCGCCGGGAGCACGAGTTGCGGGGATTCTTCGATACCCGCGAGGCGGCGCAGAGTGCCTTCTCGGCCTTAGGCGAGGAACTGCCCGCGCTGCGCGGACGCGAGTGGACATCGGCGCAGCCGCTCGCCGACACGGACTGGAAAGAAGCGTATAAACTGCACTTCCGCCCGTGGTCGGACCGCGGGCTGCACTGGGTTCCGGTGTGGGAGGCCGACAATTATCCGCTGCCCGACGGCGATTGCCTCATTCCGCTGGACCCCGGCATGGCCTTCGGCACCGGCAATCACGAGACGACCCGCCTATGCGTGCGCCGCCTCCTCGACGCGCGGGACGAATGGGGGGCGGATAGCCTAGCCGGCCGGTCCGTCATCGACGCGGGCTGCGGCTCGGGGATTCTCGCGCTCTCCGCCCGCAAGCTGGGCTTTTCGCCCGTCGAGGGCTTCGACATCGATCCGGACTCCGTTGCCGTGAGCGTGGACAACGCCCGGCTCTGCGGCATCGAGGATGAAGTGGACTTCCGTTGGTCCGGGCTCGAAGAGGGGCTCGCGGGGCGGTCCGCCGACATCCTCATGGCCAACATCCTCGCCAATATCCTCTGCGATAACGCGGATCTGCTCCTCGGCGCCGTGCGTCCGGGAGGATGGCTCATCCTCAGCGGCATTCTCGCCCGCGAGGTCGACGAGGTTGCTGCCCACTTTGGAGCGCGGGCGCGGGCGGCGTGGTCCGGCGGCGCGGCGCGCCGGGACTCGCGGCGCGATGGCGACTGGGCGGACGTCCTGCTCGTGCGGGCCTAGTGATCTAGGCGGGGATTCGCGCTTTACGGCGTTGCTTTCGTTTGTACCTTCCTGTGTGCAAATGACCACTATCTTGCAGTCGGCGGAGGAAGCGCTGGGCCGGTATTTCGGCTTCTCAGCCTTCCGTCCGGGCCAGGACGAGATCGTCGAGGCCGCGCTCAACGGGCGGGACGTTCTCGCCATTATGCCGACGGGCGGCGGCAAATCGCTTTGCTACCAGTTGCCAGCCCTGCTCCTCGACGGCACTGCCGTTGTCGTTTCTCCGCTTATCGCCCTCATGAAGGACCAAGTCGACGCCCTGCAGGCGCGCGGCGTCGAGGCCACCCTCATCAACAGCACCCTCGGCGCGGCCGAGCAGGGAGAGCGTATCCGCGCCATGGCGGCGGGCCGCTACAAACTCGTCTACATCGCGCCCGAACGCTTCCGCCACCGGTATTTCCTCGAGCAGTTCCGCAAGGTGAAGGTCTCCTTCTTCGCCGTCGACGAAGCGCACTGTGTGAGCCAATGGGGGCACGATTTCCGCCCCGATTACCTGCGTATCGGGCGGGGCATCGAGGCGGCGGGCCACCCGCCCGTGGGGGCATTCACGGCCACCGCCACGAAGACGGTGCGCGACGATATCTCGCGCTTTCTCGGGCTGCGCGATCCGGCGGTCTTCGTGCGCGGCTTCGCCCGCCCGAACCTTGAGTTCCGTGTCAGCCACGTGGCGAAGAAGGCGGAGAAACTCGCGCGCCTCAGCGCAATCGTCAGCGAGCATAAAAAAGGCATCATCTACTGCGCCACGCGCAAACGGGTGGAGGAAGTGGCGGAAATCCTCGCCGAGTGGGACTGCTCCCACATCGCCTACCATGCCGGTCTGCCCGACGCCGAGCGCGAGGAGCGGCAAAACGCCTTCATCCGCCGCGAGGCCGATGTCGCCGTGGCGACCAACGCCTTCGGCATGGGCATCGACCGCGCGGACATCCGCTTCCTCGTGCATTTTGAAATGCCCGGTAGCGTCGAGGCCTACTATCAGGAGGCCGGCCGGGCGGGGCGCGACGGGCTTCCCTCGGTTTGCGATCTGTTTTTCAATTACGCCGACCGCAAGACGCAGGATTTCTTTATCGAAGGGCGCAACCCGTCCGTCGCCTTCATGCGTGAGGTCTACGCCCATCTCCTCGAAACCGCCGACGCCGAAGGCAACGTCCATCGCTCCATCCAGGAAATCACCGACGCCCTCGCCGGCGGAAACGGCATGATGGTGGGCACATCGCTCAAACACCTCGCCCACCTCGGCTACATCGAGCGATTTGATATTCCTGGCCAGCGCAAGCGCGGCACGCGGGTCGTAGACACCTCCCGTCGTCCCGGCGACCTCGAGTTTGACGAACCCGCCCTCCTCGAAAAGGCACGGCGCGACCAAGCCAAACTCGACGCCATGCTTGCCTACGCCGACTCCCGCGGCTGTCGCCAAGAGTGGATACAACAGTTTTTCGGTGACGCCAACGCCAAGCCTTGCCGCGTGTGCGACTACTGCCAGCGCAGCGATCCGGCCAACCAAAAGCCGCTCACAGATGCGCAGATCGTCACCCTCCAGAAGGCCCTCAGCGGCGTCGCCCGCATGAGCGGACGCAACGCCGTCGAAGGCTGGGTGCCGCGCTTCGGCATGGGGCTCATCATCCGCATGCTCACCGGCAGCGAGGAGCAGCGCATACGCGAGCTGGGTCTCGATCAGCTCAGCACCTACGGCATCCTCAAAGACGAGGGCCGGAAATTCGTGCGCGCCCTCATGGAGGAATGCCTCGGCGCGGGGCTCGTCCGCAGCACCGGGGGCCAGTTGCCCATGGTCACGCTCACCCCGCTCGGTGAATCCGCCATGCGGCGCGAGTTCACCCCGCGCATCGTCTGGCCCGAGAACGATCCCCTCCCGCCGCGTGCAGCCCCGGCGGGCGGTGCTGCGTTCAAACTCGACGGACAGTCCTCGGCCGATATCCTCGAAGAGCTTCGGCGCAAACGCGCCCAACTCGCCCGCATCCGCGGCAACGTCCCGCCCTACCGCATTTTCAGCAACCGCGTCCTCGAAGACCTCGCCCGCCTCCGACCCCGCACTGCCCAGGAAGCCCTCCTCATCCCCGGCATCGGCGAAAAAAAAGCCCGCGGCGTGCTCAAGCCCTTCCTCGAAATCATCGCCCGCGCAGGGTGACTGCGGGGGATCCGGAAATCCTCAAAGTCGTCGAATACCACGACTCCCTCTGCCTCAATGACGCCGCGCCGCTGGCGTAGAATGACCAAATAATCGCCGTCCAAAGGGAACCCCGCTCCCCGTAGATACCGGCAAGCAGCGGTAGCGTAAATGGCCCCCTCCAAGCCGATAAAATAGATCCAGGTGCGCTGCAATCCAACCCTGTATGCGGATCCGCCCGGCCGCCGCTCCAAGAGCCAGTCCCCCAAGAGCCAGTCCCGCCAAGAGCCAGTCCCGCCGTCCCGCCCTCCACGCAATGGTAAAAGGCAGGACGTTCATTCAGGCAGATCATTAGGGAAGAAAATGTTCGCTCAAAAACGGAATCTGACAAAAGGAATTATCTCAGAGAAATATGACAGGACATTCCAAATCTCGCCTTGGGTCTTCTTGTCGGCAAGGTGTGACCCATCTCTAATGAGCCAAAGAACAATAAGACCAGCATGCGCGGATCATGCGGCGCCCTGTGCATTTTTCCTTGGGCAGACATGCCAAGAGAGCCCTGACCAACATACAATGATAAAGAGCCGGCTTTGAATATGGGCTGATTTTGATGCTCAAGATTGCTCTGGCTTTGACTGCGCTCTACCTCGGACAATTATTTTTCTCTGAGCTTTTAAACATCTCACTGATATATACGATTGACACCGGAAATCCACCTGACGGTCACCACTTGGGTGAGTGGAACCGGAATGATGCAATGGTGTGGAGCGAGTCCTTGAAGGAGGCATTCATTTTGCGGCATTTGAACCCTTTATGCTTCATTCCTCTTCGGGGTTAGATTTTGCTGATCTCAAAGAATTTTAACACAACTGCGGTGGGGAGGGAGACGGTCGGGAATGAGGGGGGAGTCAGTCGGAGTGGGCGGGGGACTTG